>JAYTFI010000385.1:0-2085 GCA_043734485.1 Acidimicrobiales bacterium
ATCGACTTCAGCGCCACGCCGGGCAAGGGCTGGAAGGCATTCGACCCAACGCTCGCTCCCGCACCGGGTGGCACCGAGCACAAGGTCACATTCCACGCAACGGAGAAGGTCATCGAGGTCGCACCCGGGGTGCACCAGGAGATGTGGACGTTCAACGACCAGGTGCCGGGACCGGTCCTTCGGGGCCGTGTCGGTGACCTGTTCACCATCACCCTGGTGAACGACGGCAAGATCGAGCATTCGATCGACTTCCACGCCTCGAAGGTGGCATGGAACGACGAGATGCGGTCACTCAAGCCGGGCGAGTCGCTCGTCTACCAGTTCCAGGCGAAGTTCGCCGGCATCTTCATGTACCACTGCGGCACCGCGCCGGCGCTGCACCACATCGGAAACGGCATGTACGGAGCGGTGATCATCGACCCACCGATGCTGGCGCCGGTCGATCACGAGTACGTGCTCGTGCAGTCGGAGCTGTACCTCGGCCCGGAGGGCCAGCCCGGCGACCTGACCAAGATGCAGCAGGTGGCCTTCGACGGCATCATGTTCAACGGCTTCGTGAACCAGTACAAGTACTCGCCGATCCGCATCGAGCCCAACCAGCGGGTCCGGGTGTGGGTGCTGGACGCGGGTCCGTCCGAGAACTCGTCGTTCCACATTGTCGGCACGATCTTCGACACGGTCTTCAAGGAGGGCAGCTATCTGCTTCAGCCCGACGCCCGCAACGGTGGTTCCCAGGCCCTCGACCTGCAGCCGGCGCAGGGAGGCTTCGTCGAGTTCAGCATGGACGAGGCCGGGCTCTACCCGATCGTCACGCACAAATTCAGCAACGTCGGCAAGGGGGCGCTCGGGCTCTTCCAGGCCGGCGAAGTCAAGACCACCGTCCCGGCCGGTCACTGAGCGCTCGAAGGGACCCAAGGGGCCGACAAGCAGCCCGCACGTCGTTCGTCGCAGTGGCAGGGAGCGCGGCCCCGGGCCCCGCCCCTGCACGCGTCACACTGCGGTTTCGACCCCGTAGAGCGCGTCGATGCGGTCGGCGAAGTGCTCGATCACCTTGGTGCGGACGATCTTCAGCGTCGGCGTGAGCTCACCCGCGTCGATGGTCAGCTCACGGGGAAGCACCGACCAACGCTTCACCTGCTCGGCGCTGGACAGGTCGCGGTTCACCAGCTCGACGGCTCCTGCGATCGCGGTGAGCACGTCGGGGTCCGCGGCCAGGGTCTCGATGGCGAGCGGCTTGCCGCGTTGCGCCGCCCAGTCAGAGAGTGCGTCGGCGTCGACGGTCATGAGCGCCACGAGGAACGGGCGACCCTCGCCGATGACGACCGCCTGCGACACGAACCGATCGGCGCGCAGACGGCTCTCGATCTCCTGGGGCGCGATCTTCTTGCCCTGGGCGGTGGCGATCAGTTCCTTCTTGCGTCCGGTGATGTGCAGTTCGCCCTGCCCGTCGAGCTCTCCCACATCACCGGTGTGGAGCCAGCCGTCCGTGTCGATGAGCTCCGCGGACTCCACCGGATTGTCGAGGTAGCCGGCGCACACGTTCGGGCCGCGCACGAGGATCTCACCGTCGCCGGCGATGCGCACCTCTTCGCCCGGCAGCGGTGCGCCGACGGTGCCGACGCGGACATGTCCCGGTCGGCTCATCGACGTAGGACCGCACACCTCGGTCTGGCCGTATACCTGCCCGACCCGGATGCCGACCCCGTGCAGCCAGCGAACGAGCGCGTCGTCGATCGGCGCCGCGCCCGACAGCAGCAGCCGGGCGTGGTCCAGACCGAGCCGCCTGCGGATCAGGTGCCCCACCGTCCGGTCGAGCACGGCCAGTTGGACGCGATCGCGGGCGTCCGCGGACTGCCCGGCCACCTCGCGAGCCTGGATGCGGGCCACGACGCGTCGCTGCTGACCGATCAGCGCGCCGACGGGTTTCGGCATCGAGCGGAACCGGACCCCGAGCGCGTCGCGCATCTTCTCCCACACGCGCGGCACGGCGAAGAACACCGTGGGCCGGCAGTCCAGCAGGTCCTCGGCCACGGTGGAGAGGCTGCGAGCGAACCATGTCTCGCCTCCCGACTCGATCTGGCCCAT
>JAYTFI010000386.1:0-7915 GCA_043734485.1 Acidimicrobiales bacterium
GTGGCCGATGCGGTCAACGGGTTTCACGATGGCATTGCACGAGTGGACGAGATCCTCCTCGACCTCCTGCCGGGTCCCGAGCGCGCCGCGGTCGAGCGACATGCGAAGAAGTGGGAGGATATGGGTATCCCGGTTCTCTTGGCCGGCCGGGTGGCGAGGATGGAGCATCTGCCGGCGGCACTCGACATCGTGCGCCTTGTGCAGCAGGGTTCGTTGGGCGGCGAGCAGTGGTCAGTCGACGACGTCGCCGCCGTCTACTTTGCCATCGACGATCGCCTCGGGCTCGGTTCGATCCGGGCCCGGATACTGGCCCTACCTCGCGATGACCGCTGGGATGCGCTGGCCCGCGCCGCTCTTCGCGACGATCTGGCGACCGAGCATGCGGCGCTCACGGCTGTAGTGCTTGCGGCCGACGCTTCGGTGGCTCCGCGTGAGCGCCTCGAGTCCTGGGCGGCGCAGCATCCGAGCACCGTCGAACGGCACCTGGCCGTGACGCAGGAGATCCAGGAGAGTGCAGTCTCGAATGTGGCGACCATGTCGGTGGTGCTGCGGGAGTTGCGCACGCTTGCCGTCGCCAGGTAGGACGTCCAGGGGCTCGAAGGTCAAGACAGTTGGCGCTGCCGCAAAAGAGATGCGGCAGCGCCAACGTCGTGTGCAGTCGAGGGGAGACCCGACCGTTGTTGGTGTACCCACTCACCACCGTCCGCGACGCATCCACCGCCCGTCTCCCATGGCACCTCCGCGACAACTTCGCACCGGTGGGAGGTTCACGTGTCCTCCAGGCGGGTGTGCGAGCGGCAGCTCGACGACCGGCCGAGTTCGCGAGGGTCGCAGACGACCGCGTCGGCCTTGCCAACCGTCACGCCTGCTGCTCACGTATGTGTACGACGAGGCCGCCGACACCAGCGACCGGCCGCGAGCCGACGACATGGCCCGCCTGGCACGGCTGCTCGGGCCGCTAGGGTCACGCCATGGCCGAACAGGCGGACTTCGAGGGACAGGCGATGGAGCATCTGCCGTCGTTGTACTCGGCAGCCATGCGCATGACCCACAACCCGGCCGATGCCGAGGATCTGGTCCAGGAGACCTACCTCAAGGCCTATCGCGGGTTCGGCGGCTTCGAGCAGGGCACGAACCTCAAGGCGTGGCTGTTCCGCATCCTCACCAACACCTACATCAACATGTATCGGGCCAAGCAGCGCAAGCCCGATCAGCAGGAGCTCGACGAGGTCGAAGACCTCTACCTGTACCGACGCCTCGGTGGTCTGGAAGCGGCAGCGGCAGGCCGTACCACCGAAGACGTGGCCCTCGAGCACTTCACCGAGGGCGAGGTGCAGGACGCCGTCGACGCGCTCCCGGAGGCGTTCCGCATGCCCGTCCTGCTGGCCGACGTCGAGGGTTTTCACTACAAGGAAATCGCGGAGATCCTGGACATTCCCATCGGAACGGTCATGAGCAGGCTGCATCGGGGAAGAAAGGCGCTGCAGAAGTCGTTGTTCGAGTTCGGCATCCAGCACCGACTCCTTGCCGAGCCGGACGCGGACCAGGACGCACACCACCAGCTCGTCGCCGAGCCGCACGCATAGGGTTGACCGGAATGATCGAGAGCATCCATGACGATCCCTTCGGCGAGATCGATCTCAGCGGCCGGGGCGACTGCAACGCCATGCTGGCCAGGCTGTACACGTTCCTCGACGGTGAACTGACCGATCAGCGGCGGACAAAAATCCAGTCCCACCTCGACACGTGCCCGTCGTGCTTCAGCGCGTTCGACTTCGAGATGGAGCTGCGGATCGTCGTGGCCAAGCGTGTCTACACCCGCGTACCGGCCGAGCTGGCCGAGCGCATCCGCCGCGCGATCTGCCCTGACGAGGGCTGAGTCAAGCGACATTTGCCACACGGGGAATGCGATTGTTGAGCAGTTGGTTGGCACCCACATGTCAGAGCATGCTGTCGGCGCTAAGCCGCTCTCGGGCACCGACCGACCCTCCCGGCGATTCACTGCCGGGCGTGTCTGCAAGGAACCGGGATGCCTAACTCGCCTTTCGATCTACAACAACGGGAAGTACTGCTCTTCCCACGAGCCGATGGTCGTGCCGCGAACCCGCGGCAAGAAGATCGCCTGATTTCCCTGCAGACCTGCTGGCTGGCCGCTCGCGTCTGAGTGACGGCGCTGTACTGTCATGCCCCATGGTTCTTGCCGCAGCTGTCTGGTACCACTGGTTTGCATGGCTTCTCGTACTGTTGGCCGTCGGCGGCACCATCGCTACGCTTGTCGGCTACTACGTGAAGGTCCTGTCCCACAAGGGCCATCGCCGCTGAGGCGGGTGCGCACATGACCGGCGTCCAGAAGCGCATGGACGCGGTCGCTTCGAGCGCCGGCGAAGTCGGCAGCGATGCGCCGAAGAACCTGGCCTTCGACGATCCAGTCGATTGGTCCATGGCCGTACGGGTCGCGGGAAAGCTAGCGGGGAGCGACGAGTTCGCGACCTCGTACCACGCACATTCGCTCCAGCCCGACTTTGACGAGTTGACGGCCGAGGCGGAGGAACTCGTGGCACAGGCGACGGGCCTACGGTCGCTGGCCGGGCCGGCCCGGGCCCGCGTCGCCACTCGCCAGGACTGGGTCGCGGCCAACGTTGCATCGTTCCAGCGCCTCTTCCGGCCGATGACCGAGCGGCTCGGCCAGAAGTTGACGGGCCCTCTTGCCCCTGCGGCGCGGGCGTTCGCCGGGGCTGAGGTTGGCGCGCTGCTCGGGTGGATGTCGAAGCGGGTGCTCGGGCAGTACGACTTGCTGATCTCGCCCGACGAGCGTCCGGAAGACCAGGACATCGTGTACTACGTCGGAGCCAACGTGTTGGCCCTCGAGAAGCGCTTCGCCTTCCCGCCCCGCGAGTTCCGCCTTTGGCTGGCACTGCACGAGGTCACCCATCGTGCCCAGTTCACCGGCGTTCCGTGGATGCGGGAGCACTATCTCGGCCTGGTCGAGACGACACTGGCGGCCGCCGATCCCGACCCGAAGCGGTTCCTCGAAGCGATCAAGCGGGCCACCTCCGAAGTGCGCGCCGGTCGCAATCCACTCGAAGATGGCGGCATCGTCGCGCTCCTTGCCAACCCCGAGCAGCGGGTAGCACTCGATTCCGTCGGTGGGCTGATGAGCCTGCTCGAAGGGCACGGCGACGTCACCATGGACCGTGCCGGAGGCGAGCGGGTGCCGAGCGCCGGTCGCTTCTCGCGGGTGCTCAACCAGCGGCGGCAAGAATCGAAGGGCTTCAACAAGGCGGTGCGCGAACTACTGGGGCTCGAGGCCAAGATGCGCCAGTACGAGCAGGGCGAGAAGTTCATCGCCCACGTCGAGCTCCAGCGCAGCTCGGCGTTCCTCGACTCGGTCTGGGCAGGTGCCGACCGGCTCCCGACGCTCGGAGAGATCCGTGATCCGGCTGCGTGGATCAGTCGCATGGATGCGTTGCACGTCGTTCGTTGACGCCGTGCGGGCTCGTCGAGCCTGCCGAGTTCGCTGGGCTCGCTGATGGCGATCGTGTCCGATGGCCTCCGTGCGTCAGCAGCGCTGCTGCTGCCCCGGTGCCGGTTCCCCGACGGCGAGGTCGTCTGTGCTGTATCGGGAGGTGCGGACTCCGTCGCCCTCATGCTGCTTGCAGTTGCATCGGGACGTGCGGTCACGGCCGTTCACGTCGACCACGGGCTCCGGGTCGGCTCAGGCGCGGAAGCGTCGACGGTGGCCTCGATCGCAGCTTCCGTCGGTGCCGCGTTCGAGGCCCGAACGGTCGAGATCAGACCCGGCTCGAACCTCGAGGCCCGGGCCCGCCTGGCCCGCTACCGCGAGCTTCCGAACGATGTCTGCACCGGGCACACGGCCGACGACCTGGCCGAGACGATGGTGTTGAACCTCATCCGCGGCGCCGGGATCGATGGGCTGGCGGCCATGGCGCGTCCGGTTCCCGGCGGGGTGCAGCGACCGATTCTCGCCTTGCGTCGCTCGGAGACGATCGCTCTCTGTGCCGCCGCCGGCGTGGGGGTGCTGGCTGATCCGATGAATCGTGATCGGCAATTTCGGCGGGTCCGCGTTCGCCAGGAGGTGCTGCCGTTGCTCGACGACGTTGCCGAGCGGGACGTCGCTGCGGTGCTGGCCCGCCAGTCCGGTCTGTTCGCCGACGACGCCGCGCTGCTCGACGCGCTGGCCGAAACCGTCGATCCGCACGACGCCCGGGCGCTGCGCGCCGCACCACTGCCACTGGCCCGGCGAGCGATCCGGCGCTGGCTGGTGGCCGGAGGGGTTGGCGACGGCCATCCAGTCAGTGGGGCGGTGGTGCAGCGGGTGCTGCAAGTCGCGGATGGCACCGCCGAGTCGAACGATCTACTCGACGGGTGGCGGGTGGCCCGTACGCAGCAGCGGTTGCGGTTGGTGTCACCCCCGTCGCCGACCATGTCGCAGGACGTGTCGCCACCGTCGGGCGGATAGCCGCCAGCCGCGGGGCGGTACTCTCCTCGACCCGTGGGTACTTCCGCTCAGAACGAGCCTGCTGCCGCATCGGGACCGGCTTCGTTGGCTGACCTCACCACCGACGAGATCGAGCGGGTGCTCAGGTCGCGGGCCGAGCAGCGCCGTGCCTCTGGGCAGTACCCGGGTGACTTCGCAGGCCAGGCGGCAGCGCTCGTCAAACGCACGGTGCGAGCCGCTCGTGCCCGCCCCGAAGCCATCGACGACGAGCTCGCACGTGCACTCGTCGGCATTGATGCGGGAGCAGTGGCCGATGTTGTGCGGCTCCTTGCCACGCGCATGGCAGAGCTCGAGTTGGAGCTGTTCGATGCCCGCGCCTTGATCACGCGCGTCGAACGTCTGGAGGTCGCGGAGCGCGATCGAGGGTTCCGTCCCTGGTACTCGGCGGAAGCGTTCGAAGCCCGCTTCCGAGGTGCGCGCAACGCGCTGCTCGAACGTATTGCGCCACTTGCAGCGCGTTTCGACGGAGCTCCCGGTCCTGTGTTCGACCTGGGATGTGGGCGGGGCGAACTGCTTGAGGCGCTCGGAGGTAGGGGTATCGGGGCCTATGGCGTCGACTCGGACGACGGCTGTGTGCGCAGCTGCGTCGACCGTGGCCTGCACGTCTCTGTTGCGGATGGTGTCGCCCACCTTCAGTCGCTTTCGCCCGGGTCGCTTGGCGGGCTGGCCATGATCCAGGTGATCGAACATTTCTCGCCGCAAGGCCAGCTCGACGTGATGGCCGCGGCCGCTCGAGCCATTGCCGTGGGGGGTCGGCTGGTGATCGAGACGGTGAACCCGCTCTCGCTCTACGTCTACGGACATGCCCTGTACCTCGACCCGACCCACACCCGTCCGGTGCATCCGCTCTACCTCCAGTTCCTGGCCGAACAGGCAGGGTTCACGGACACGGAGATCGTGTTCACGGGCTGGGCGCCGACCGACGAGCAGATCTCGCACGACGCGTTCCCGGGCGCCGATCCGCAGATCATCACCCGCCTCAACGACGTGCTCTACGGTCCGCAGGACTACGCACTTATTGCTACGCGCATAGGACTTCTGTGACTGTCGCGCAGATTGTGCCGTGGCTCCTGCCGGGTGATGCGCTCAGCAACGACGCCATGGCGATCGGCGCGCAGCTCGGCGTACGCGGCCCGACGACGCTGCACTGCTGTGGACCGGTCCATCCGGGTCTGGCCGCGCTCGTCACCCCCGGTGATCCGCCCTCGTCCGCCCTCGTGATCGTGCATGTCGACGAGCGCATCAGACAACTTCCCCGCATCGAGTCGCCAGTGGCTCCGGCTATCGCCCGCCTGCACGGGCTGGATGCAGCTTCGCCGTCCAGCGTCTCGTTCGACCGTTACGAGCTCGTGCTCGCCAACTCGTCCTGGACGGCAGAGGGCGCGGCCGAACGCGGCGCTCGGAATGTCGAGATCATGGCGCCGTTCCTGCCCCTCGACGGGTTCATGGATGTCTCACCGTCAGCGTCCAACAACTTCGGGGTCGTCACCGTCGGTCCGTTCCGCGCCTCGGACCGGCTGGCCGATGCGGTGTTGGTCGACCACATCGTGCGCTCCCACTTCGAACCACGGGCTCGTCTCCGGGCCATCGGGAGCGTGCTGGACGTGCCGACGAGGAGCGCTGTCACGGTGCTCTGCGACGAATTTCGCCTAGGCAGTCCGTGGGCCGGCCATCTCGGCCACGACGACTACGTGCGGGAGATCGCCTCGGCCGCTGTTCTGTTGCATTGCGCGGACTCGACGTTCTTCGGAGCGGCCCTGGTGGAAGCAATGGCTGCGGGAACACCGGTGGTTGCTCGTGCCGGGGGAGCGACCGCCGAGACGCTCGGTGGTGCCGGCGTGCTCCTCTCGGCTGATGCCGACCTGACCGTCATGGCCGAGGCTGTGCACGCCGTCCTGACCGATGTTGCCCTACAGCACCGCCTGCGCGACGTCGGCCGTGTCCGGGCCGCCGAATTGGCCCCGGCGGCCTGCGCTGGGCGCCTCGCCACGGTGCTCGCATCGATCGGCTGGTGGTGATGCGCGTCCTCGCGGTGATCCAGCGCTACGGCAGGGGATTCATCGGCGGAGCCGAACGGAGCTGCGCCGAACTTTCGGAAAGGCTCGTAGGGCGGGGGCACACCGTCGAGGTACTCACCAGCCATGCGAGCACATACGGCGACTGGCAGGTCGGCTTTGCCACCGGATTGTCGGTCGAAAATGGCGTCACCGTGCACCGGCTGCCGGTGGAGACCCGCATGGATCGTGCCACATTCGAACCCTTCAACCAGCGGGTGATCGGCGCTGCTCTCCAAGGCCGCCATGTGCCGATGCTGGCCCAATGTGAGTGGCTCCAGATGCTGGGGCCGGTGATGCTCGGCCTCGACGCTTGGGTGGACGACAACATCGATCGATTCGATGTAATATGTGTGCATACGTTAGGGTACTGGCATGCATCGGCAACGATTGGAGCGGTGGTCGGTCGTCGTCCGGTCGTGCTGCATCCCCTTGCGCACGACGAGCCAAACCTCGCCCTTCCGGTGTTCGACACGGCGCTCCTCGGCGCCGATGCGTTCGCGTTCCTGACACCCGAGGAACGGCTGTTGGTCGAAGGTCGAACAGGCCCGTCTCGGCGTCCGAGCGCAGTCATCGGCCTCGGGGTAGACCCAGACGCACCGGCGTCGACGGCTGCACGCGTGGGGGTGCGAGGTCGGCTCGGGCTCGCAGACGTCGATCCGTTCGTGCTCTGCGCCGGACGGGTCGATCGCGACAAAGGCGTGCATGCGCTGGCCGCAGGGTGGGAGGAGGCGCACCGGCGGGGAGTGGACCTGCCGCTACTCGTCGTCGCCGGCGAGATCGTGCATGAACTTGTTTCATCGGCCAAGGTGCAGGTAACGGGGCCGCTTCCGAGGGCGGAACTGACAGCGGCGATGGCCGCGTCGATTGCACTGGTGCATCCCTCGGTCTTCGAGAGCTTCGCCATCGTGCTCACCGAGGCGTGGGCGCAGGGCACGCCGACGCTGGTGAACGCCGCCTGCGACGTCTTGGCCGGACAGTGTCGGCGCAGTGGAGGAGGGCTCGCCTGGCACAATCTTGCGGAACTGCACGAGCAGATCACGGCGCTTCGGTCGAGTCCGCCTTTGCGTGCCACCCTTGGTGCGCGGGGGCAGCGTTACGTGCAGGAAGCGCTTCGCTGGGACGACGTCTTGGACCGTTACGAAACGCTGCTCGCTTCCGTGGTCCACGACGAACTTCGTGGTCGAATGCCGCTCGGAGCGGCTTCGGACACCAAAGTTCGGGCCTGCTGACGGTGGTCGGGCCCGGTGTCGATCCGGGGACCTCGCGCTTTTCAGGCGCGCGCTCTACCAACTGAGCTACCCGACCATGGGTGCCACCCGCCAGGCATGCTGACGGTGTG
>JAYTFI010000387.1:0-2666 GCA_043734485.1 Acidimicrobiales bacterium
GGCATTGCTGCGAACGCTGTCATCCACGGGGCCGAGAACGTGTGCCACACGACTACTCGGATCAGGGCGACGCCGCGGAGGAGGTCGAGCAGTGCGTCACGTCCCGACGGACGCAGCGAGAGTTCGATCGCCAGCGGCTCGCGCCGCCTGCCCGACAACGGCACCGCGCCGGTGATGTGCCGACGGAGATCCGCGGAATCCTGTACGCGAAGGTCGGGCAAGGACTTCTAGCCTAGGAGGATGCTGCGGCTATGTCCGGACACCGGGAACGCATCGGCGCGTCTCGTCTCGAAGCCATACGCGGCCGGGTTGTAGTCGTGGGGATGACCATCGAGAAGTTCCAGGAGCAGGGTGGCCGCCTGAAGATCGATGACCTCGACTTCGAGGAGTTCCGGCGCCGACCGCTCGACGACAACGTCCTGCGCTGCCTGGGCTACATGCACGACGTCGAGTACCAGACGGTGCTCTACACCCGTGAGCTCCTGCTCCTCCCGGCCTGGAAGGACCCGCAGTTCACGCCGTTCCTGACGCTGTGGAACTACGAGGAGTACTGGCATGGGCAGGCCATAGGCCGGGTGCTCGAGATGCATGGCCGCCCAGCCCACGACAGTCGCCTCAATGCGATGCGCACGTTCAACCGGCGCTACCTGGTGTGGAGTCCGCTCATCTTCTGGACCATCGGCCAGACCGTGCGCCGCTTCCCCGCCGTGCATATGACGTGGGGCGCGATCAACGAGTGGACAGCGAACGCGGCCTACAACCGCCTGGCGACCATTGCCGAGCATCCTGTGCTGACCGAGCTGCTCGGGCGCATCATGCGCCAGGAGGGCCGCCACGCCGGCTATTACGCCAGTTGGGCCCGGGACATGCTGGCCGATCGGCGTGCACAGAAGGTGACCTCGTGGTTCCTTCGCCACGAATGGGCTCCGGTCGGATACGGAGACGTTCCGAAGCTCGAAACGTCGTTTGCGACGGCATTCCTGTTCGGCACGGACGGTGCGGACGAGCTCGTCACCAGGATCGAGGAGCGCATCGACGCGCTGCTCGGGCTTGGCGGCCTCAACCTCCTGCGCTCGGCCATCGTCGAGGCCCGAGCCCACGTGCTGGCCGAGGAGGGGGTCCTGCCTCGGCACGTCGGGCCGGGGCCTGCCGGGTGACGGTTCGGTTTCGCTCCGCCCGGCGAGAATGCGAACGCCCGCAACGCAAAATCGCCGCCCGGCGAGAAAAAACGGAGGCGCGCAGGTCAGGTCAGCGCCGGCGGAACAGCCCGCTCATCCTGCCGCCCAGCTCAGCGGCCAGGCCGGCCGCGACCGTGCTCGACGGGTCGATCCGGATCGCCACGGTGAGCCCGGTTGCCGGGAAGTACCACATCCCTCCGCTGGCGATGTGATGGCCGATCGCGGTGTATCGGTGAAGGCCCTGCGGGTCGCTCCAGCACGGACAGATCGGCCATGTGCCGGTGCCCACGCCCCGGTCGTCGATGCTCGCGAGCAGCGCCTCGTCCTGCGCGCTGAGCACCCGCCCCGGGGTGAAGAGCGCGGATCCCCAGCGGGCCAGTTCGCCGACCGTGGAGCGGATGCCGCCCGAACCTCCTGCGGCCCAGCCGTTGTGGTCGGGTGGCTCCAGCGCCGTCTCGGGCAGGCCTACCTCCGCAGCCAGGTCGGCGATCGTCGCGGCGTACGGTCTGGCGTTGACCTGCTCGAGCACTAGCTGCAGGTAGAGGTAGTTGGCGTTGGCGTAGTGCACGGTCGTGCCGGGTTGGCTCAGCTGCGGCAGGTCGGTGGCCAACGCGACGGCCTCGATCGGCAGCAGTGTGGTGCCGGCCCGGTAGTTCGGTGATTCGGTGTAATCGGGGAGCCCGGACGTGTGGGTGAGGAGCTGGCGGATGGTGACGGACATCTGCGGCGGTCGAAGGCCGACGATCTCCGGAGGTGCGGCATCGAGCGCGAGCCGACCGGCCGCGGCGGCGCGAAGGACCAGAGATGCGGTGAACGTCTTCGTGATGCTCAGCGCAGGGTAGCGGTCAGGTGCGTGGAACGCTCCGCCGTTGGGTGACCGGGTCGCATCGCCGATCCATTCCTGGCCGGGGCCGGCGATGGCGACGGCCACCGATCCGACGCCGGGCTGCGCGCCCAGCCACTGCTCGAGCGTGGCCTGGAACGTCGTGGGAACCCAGCCCGCGGGGTCGCCGAGTTGCGGTTTCGGCGCGAGGGTCGTCGCCGTCACGACCGGCAGCACCACCGTGGCGCCGGCCTTCGCCTTCGCCTTGTTGACCCGCAAGGCCGTGGATCTGGCCGAACCCTCAGCGGACCCAGCGGTTCCCAGGCCGATGAGGAGCAGGGCTGCTAGGGCGATCACCCTTGCCCGGCGACGCCGGCTCGGACCCGTGCGCGAGACATGTGCTCCACGCGTTTCGGTGTCGGGCACGAACGAAACGCTACCGCCCGCCACCGTCGGATCTCGGCGGCGGGTCCGTCAGCGTCGCGGCGACCCTGCCGACGGGTCCGTTCACGCTCTCGATGACCGCTATCGATCGCTCGAGGTTGGCGATCTTCGCCCGCAGATCACGGCCGGACGGGCTGAGTCGCAGCGTCGTGATCCCGGCCTCGGCATGGGCCCGGATCCGGTCGCGGACCATGTCCTCGTTGCCGATGAGCGCACTCGCG
>JAYTFI010000388.1:0-3970 GCA_043734485.1 Acidimicrobiales bacterium
GCGGCGTTCAAGACGGTGAAGCTCATCTGTTCCCTTTCGACCAACTACGATCTCTGCTTGCCAAGCAGAGCCTAACTCTGATCAACAGTAATAGTTCGGGATGGTGAGAGGACGGTGAGAACCTTGGGTCCGCATGCGGGGAGCCGTGATGGTCGACGCGCCGCTGGGCAGCTCGAGAGCGAAGTCCTTGCCGCGCTCTGGGCGGCGCAGAGACCGTTGAACCCGGCAGAGGTTCTTGAGGCGATCGGTTCGGACGTGGCCTATGTGACGGTGCTGTCGACGTTGATCCGTTTGCACGAACGTGGAACGGTGGAGCGCGACAAGCACGGCCGCGCGCACGTGTACCGACCGGTGCGGAGCCGGGCCGAGACCGCAGCGACCGACATGCGGGCCATGCTTGATGGTGGCGGCGACCACGAGCAGGTTCTGACCCGGTTCCTGGACATGCTTCCGGCGGCTGATCAGGATACGTTGAGGTCGCTCGTGCGCCGCCGCAAAGGCACGACACGATGATCATTTCGGTGTACGTGCCGTTGCTCGCAGCGTTGCTGATCGGTCGATGCCTCAAGACCGGACGGTTCTTGCCCCGTCATCCGGCGGTGCAGACATGGACGATCACGGTCGGCAGTGCCGCAACGGCGGTGCTGTCGACGTGGTCGCTGGTGTTGTTGGCAACGGCACGTATCGACCGGGTCGCGTACGTGACGGAAAGGGTCCATCTCGTCGGTGGTTTGTTGCGCCGTGCTGAGCATGTACCGCTTCCGGTGTCGATCCTCGCCGTGGTGCTGCTCGCTGTTCGTGCCCGCCGTGTGATGCGGGCACTCGGTAGTTCGCGTCGGGCACGACGCGCCGCGGACCGGTTCTGTGATCGAAACAGCGGCACGCTTGTCGTCGTTGCCGACGACGAGCCGATCGCGTTCGCGTTGGCGGGTAACCGACGTCATCCCGGTACCGTGGTTCTGAGCACTGCGCTCTTCGATGCTGTTCCGGCCGACCAACGCCGGGCTGTCCTCGCCCACGAACACGCCCATCTCGCCTTGCATCACCACAGCCACCGTGGCGTCGTGAACGTCGCGATTGCCCTCGAACCGTCGTTGGCGCCCGCCGCACAACTGTCAGGTCTGGCGATTGAACGGTGGGCCGATGAGCACGGGACGAACGATGGAGCGGAGCGCCGCACTGCCGCGGAGGCAATCACCACATTCGTTCAACGTGCCTCGCTCGGCCGGGTCGCGTCGACTGCGATGGCCGCCCAGGTTCTTGGAGGGCTTGCCTACGCTGATAGCGCCGCCGCTGAACGGATCGAAGCGCTCCTCGACACGCCGCCACGACGACGGGTCGTCGACGCACTTCCGGTTGTCGTGCTGGTAGCAGTGATCATGTCGGCGAGCGGTGACGCGACGCAACAGTTCGCGCATCTGGTCCGCGCTGCGATCCGGTGACGAATCCGTACCAATGTCTCAGAGAATCGACCACACCAACAGTTCACCGGAATCGGGGCCGAAGCGGTCGGTGTGGCTGAGCCACAACCTGAAGACGTTGGCGGTGGTGAGCCTGTTGCAGGACACCGCGTCGGAGTTGTTGTATCCGATCCTTCCGCTGTTCCTGACAGGGGTGTTGGGTGCGCCGGTCGCGGTCGTCGGCATCATCGAAGGCGTCGCGGATGGCATCGCCGCGATCACCAAGATCGTGTCCGGCCGACTGGCGGACCGGTGGCGGCGACGTCCGCTCGTCGCCGCCGGCTACGGCGCCGCCGCAGTCGGCAAGGTACTCATCGCCATGGCTACGACGTGGCCGCTCGTCCTTATCGCCCGTGCCCTCGACCGGCTCGGCAAAGGCGTCCGCGGCGCACCCCGCGATGCGCTCATCGCCGATGACGTCCCCGCCGAACACCTCGGCCGGGCGTTCGGGTTCCACCGTTCCATGGACACCCTCGGTGCCGTGATCGGCCCGCTCCTCGGGCTCGCCGTCTTCGAACTGTTCCACCACCACTACCGGCCGGTGTTCATCGTGGCCGTCGTCCCCGCCGTGTTGAGTGCTATCGCGGTGCTGTTCGTGCACGAACAAAAACGACCCGCCGGCCACACATCGCAACCAGCCAACGCCGCTGCAAGCAAGGCCCGGCTACCTGGCCCGTACTGGTTGCCGTTCACGATCCTCACCGTGTTCTCGTTCATCAACTTCTCTGACGCCCTACTCATTCTGCGTGCCCGTCATCTCGGTCTCAGCGTCACGTCCGTGATCGGCGCCTACGCGCTGTACAACCTCACCTACTCGGTGGCCAGCTACCCGGCCGGTGTGCTCGCCGACCGCGTCTCCAAGCAGACGATCGTTGCGGCAGGGTTCGCCGTGTTCGGTGTCGCTTACGCCGCCCTCGGCCTCGTCACCCAGGCCGTGTGGGTATGGCCCATCTTCGCCCTCTACGGCCTCTACACCGCGCTCACGGACGGCGTCGCCAAAGCCTGGATCGCAACGACTGTCACCACCGCCACACGAGGACGCGCTCTCGGACTCCAAGGCGGTGCCGCGGGCATCGGAGCGATCGCCGCCGGTGCGTGGGCCGGCCTGTCCTGGCGCGGCACCGGACAACGACCACTCCTCATCGCCGGCATCGCCGCTCTCGTCCTCGCCGCCGGTGCACTCCTCGCATCCGACCCCCGCAACACCATCAACAAGCCCCGCACCCCAACCGCCACGGTCGAGGCTTGACCTAGGCGACTTTACCCGCACGGTGCTCTCCGGTCACGTTACGGGCTGATGGGTTCGGTGTCCCCGAGCAGACGAAGTACCAGACGAGGGTCAGCCTATGGCAAACGATCAAGGAGAACACTCACGACGTCAGGCTGCCCTGACACCGTGGCTTCCGCAAGTGGCCACACAATCATGCGGCTCCTCGGGCGTTTTCGATGATTGGCCTTGGGTCAGCATCCTTCGCTGCTCAGTGTCCCCGGGAGAGCCGGTCAAGGGCTACCGGCACGAGCAGTGGGTCTGCATCGATCACGGACTGCGTGAGATCGCCAAGGGTCAGAATGGCTATCCGATGTCGTTGCAGCGATGTTTTCGGTTTTCGGAAAGTGGCTTTGGTTGATCGTCAAGATCGCGTTTGCCTGAGACGCGTTGCTTTCAGGGCGACGTGACGATCGCCTTCGTGAACGCCTGTGACGTCAAATTCGAACTCTGCTGCCGGAGAAACGGCTGCATGCGGAAATACTCGTGTCATCGATGCCAGCGTGTGCCTCCGGAAAATGGTTGGGTCGATCGTGGGGTTGTCTTCGAGAACGTTCCGTTCTACCTCGTCGAGGATGACGTCGCTCCAGATCGGGACGAAGCCATCAAGGGCGGCGACGGTGAGGAGAAAGTCGCGTAGCGCTGGCGGGTAGAGGACGCATGCGTCGAGAACGACGGTGCGGGCCGCGTTCACGAGACGCCGACTCAACCGCTGGATTCCGTCGATCGTCGAACAGACCGACATCGCCATAGATGGCATCGCGTCGTTGGCCGATGGGCACACCGCCGCTATCGACCTGTACCCCGTCGGACGTGCGCTGGTCCTCGACATCATCGTGCGCACGATGTTCGGCGAACGTCTGGCTGTCCATGCGAAGCAACTCGGCGCGCTGCTCCAGCGACCCCAGGACTACATCGAATCTCCTGCGCTCAAGCAACTGCCTCCGTTCCCCTTCACCAAGCGAGCCAGGGTTCGTCGCGACCGCCGAGCAGTCGATTCCCTCATTGACGCCCAGATCGCCGAGCGGCTTCGACACCCAACGGGCGACCCCCTCGACGTGCTCGAAGCACTCGTCCACAACCAAGGGCTCTCGGACGCCGAGATACGCGACCAGGTCGTGACTCTGATCGGCGCCGGGTACGCCACCACGGCCGCTTCGCTCGCCTGGATGCTGTGGCGCGCCGCACTCGAACCGGGCATCTGGGCCCGTCTGCGGACCGAAGCGGACGCCGTGCTCGGACG
>JAYTFI010000389.1:0-14253 GCA_043734485.1 Acidimicrobiales bacterium
CCCAAAAGCACGGTCGTGGCCATATTCATCAACCCGATCATCCGGACTCTGGTGGTGAGTGGCCCCTTCCCCATGCCGCCCTGCCCGAGGAATACCGAGGCAACGAGGAGCAGCAGGCCGACGACGGCGGCGATGCTGGCGCCGAAGGGGAATCGCGGCCCGAGGAGGCCGTTGAGGAGCAGCACCAGCCCAAGGATCAACGCGAACAGCGCGTCCGCGTTGAGCAATCGACGAACCGTCACCCGTCAGCCTCCGAAAGGGATGCGCCGGGCCAGCAACCCGAGCGCCGTGCCGATGAGCGCGCCGCCGACCACGTCGGAGGCGTGATGGATCTTGACGTGCACACGGCTGGTGCCGACAACCGCGGCAAGAGCCCAGTAGAGCGGCGCCCAGGGAGTACGTGGGTCGGTCATCAGCAGCGCAGCAGTGACGGCGGAGCTGGTGTGGCCGCTCGGGAAGCTGCTCGTGAGCGGCTGGCGCAATGTGATCGGCCGGTCTCCTTCGTGCATCGGACGTTCGCGTAGGAAGAACGACTTCACGATGCCGTTCACGAGGATCGACTCGACCCCGAGCACCGCCGCCAAGCGGAGTGCGGTGCGCGTCTTGGATTCCGCTCCGAGCGCGGCCTGAGCGGCGCCGATGGCGAGCCAGACCATGCCGAAGTCGCCGACCTCGGACGCGGTGTAGAAGATCCGGTTGAGCGCGCGGCTGCGCCGTAGCGGCTGCCAGAGCCTGTCGATCCTGGCATCGAGCGCGTCGAACGCGGCCGGCACCTTCACCTGCGGCACATTGATGGTGACGGGCAACTTGGGACGCTTCATGGCGAGATCCGCGGTTCGCGTATGACGTGCGTCGACCGTCGGACAGTTGTTCTCAAGCCGGAACCGGATCGAGGCGGCGGGTCGGTGCGCTGGCCGGATCGCCGCCGAAGGCCGGGCACCACTCCTTGAACGAGCACCAGTTGCACAGGCCGGACGGTTTCGGGCGGAAATCATCACGGTCGCACGCACGCTCGACCGCGGTCCAGATGGCCGAGGCGCGCATCTTCAGACCCCGCAGGGATTGTTCGGTCGGGACCGTCACGATGGCCAGTGGCTCGCTGAGGTATTGCAGTTGGACCCGGGCCGGGCGACGCCCGAGCATCTGCTCGCAGAGGAACGCGTAGAAATGAACGCCACCAAGGCGGCTCTGCTCGTGGTTGACGCTTGGGACCTTGCCGGTTTTGTAGTCGGTGACGACGAGTTCGCCGTCGTCGTCGAGCTCGAGACGGTCGATGATGCCGCGCAGGCGCAACGCGCCGATCTTCGCTTCCATCCGTAGCTCCAGTCCGATGGGGCGGATCTTGCGAGGGTCTTCGAGGATGAAGGCGTTGCGCACGAGCCGCTCCGCGTCGGCCAGAAACGTTGCCCGTTCACCGTCGGTCAGCACGAGATCGGCATATTCGCGGTTGCCCAGAATCTCGGGTGTCGCCATGGCCAGCTTGTCGAGCGCGAGATCGACGGTTCGGTTCTCGGGGGCCTCGAGGTAGAGCAGCTCGAGTGCGCGGTGGACCAGCGTTCCCTTGGCCGCCCACGGGCTGGGAGCCTCGTACAGCCGGTCGATGGCGGAGAAGCGGAACGCGAGCGCACAGTCCTTGAACGAGGCCACCTTCGAGGGTGAGAGCGAGGTGGGGAGCGGCAGCGCCATGGACGAAGGGTACCGGAGGGGGTGTGACACTTTGCGGTGCCTTCCAGGGCGCTGAACAGAAACGCAGCGGGGAGGGGGCCCAAATGTCCTACAGCAACGTGTGCGCATCCGGTGGCGGCGTGGAGCCGGGCTCGCGGAGCTCCGCCACGGCAGCCCACAGGTCGGTCGCAGTGGCCGACCCGATGAAGTGGCGGCCCACCACGCCGTCGGCATCCGCGATGACGATCGTCGGTACCGCGTCGATGCCATAGCGCTTGTGGGTTTCCGTTGCGCCCGGGTACTCGAGGACCTGCACCGCGACCGCATCGCTTCGTAGCATCTCGGCCTTGGCCAGCATCCGCTCGCACGACTCACACGTTGCCGAGGTGAACACGGCCACCAGCCACGGGGCATCGGGCCGCTCAAAATCGGCGCGGTCGAGCTGCTGTGGGACCGTCCATGCCTGCTGGGTCGGCGGCTCTGGCTTTCGTCGGGAAAGCTGCTGCGCAAGTAGTACGGCGATCGCCAGAATCACCGCGGCGATGACGACCTTGTCCATACGCCGGCTCAGTCCCCGGTCATCGGCACGAGCGGACCCGCGCTCACGTCTTCGTCGCGAACGAGCGACGGATCACGTCGGCCATTTCGTCTGTCCGCTCCAGCACGCCGAAGTGGGTCCGTCCCGGGAAGCGGAGCAGCCTGCCGTGACGCAGCCGTTCTGCCTGCAGCGGCACGGCCATCTTGAAACCCTCATTTGTGAACTCGGCGAGTCCTAGGGTCGCCTCGCATTCGATCTCGTGCAGGTGATCGAAGGTGTCGGTGAAGGAGTGCGAGAACAATGCTGCTTCGGAAGCGGCCCGGCACTTGAGGCGGACAGTGCCGTCGTCGAGGTCGTCGAAGCCCCACGCTACATAGGCCCGTAGGGCGCCGTCATCGATAAGGCTGAACGGCGGCTTCGCCCGGTAGTTGTCATACGCCGCCAGCCGGGAAACGAAGACCTCGCGGCGCTTGCTGGCGAGCAGCGCCATCTGGTTGTCGCCTTCCGCCGCTACCGACGCGCCGCCCTCGCTCGTCGGGAACGTGACCGGCTCGAACCCGAAGAGGTGGGTGAACGTTCCTGGGCGTCGCAGCTCCCCTTGATAGACGGAGTACCCGCCCTGGGAATGGCCGATGCCGTGCACGTCGCCCCGCCCCGAGAGCCCCAGTCCGTCGAGTGCGGCCACGAAGTCGAGGGCGCCGTTCTCCCAGTCGAACGACGGCGGGTTGCCAGCACCGGTCTCGCCCTGTGCCCGCAGATCGACTGCGTAGCAGTGGAACGACGACCGTAGACGCGCGGCCAGCGGGAGCCATACATGGGCGTGGAGGCCGGTTGCGTGCGCGAACACCAGTGGCGGACCGTCGCCGCCCCAGTCGTATGTCGCCACCTGCACGCCGCCAGTCGACGCGAACCGGCGTTGCACCTCCGGGAATTGGAGGGCGGCGAGCGGTGTGTCGGCTAAGTCGGGCACGACCGATGATCGTACGGCCCACCCGGGCCGAATGTGCCATCGTGGAACCGTGTCGCAGCCGGAGCCAACGGAGCCGATCGGCGAGCAGGACGGAGGCGATGGCGCTGCCGACTTCTTGGCTGAGGCCGATCGGCACGCCATCCTTGCAGCCAATGCGGCCTATTACGACGCGTTCGAGCGTCGCGACTTCGATGCCATCAGCGACCTTTGGGAACACTCCGACCGTGTGCTGTGCACGCATCCGGGATGGTCCACACTTCACGGCTGGGGCGCCGTCTCCGCCTCCTGGGTGGCGCTCCTGACGAATTCACAGCGGCTGCAGTTCATCCTTACGAACGAGCGGGTCGGCATTGCGGGGGAGACGGCCTGGGTGTCGGTCGACGAGAACGTGATCGACGGTGCCGAGGGCTCGACCGTGGCCGCGTTGAATGTGTTCGTCCGCTCGGCGGGAAGTCGCAACGGGTGGCGCATGGTGGTGCACCACGCGTCGCTGGTACACGCCAGCCTCGGGGGCTGACCCGGATTCGGTTCCCGCGAGGGTTGGGCAACGCGCCGAGGTTGACGAAATGGTCGGCCACCGACCAGCCTGTCGATTTCGAGGTTGGCGACACTGACCAGATCAGGCGCTACCGACGTGACTGCGTCAGCGCGACCATGCTGGCGGCGAGGCAGCCGAGCGACACCAGTGCGGCTGGCCGCATCCCCATATGGTCGTAGAGGCTCGTGGCCAGCACCGCCGCGCCGGCCCGGGAGGCGGTAGTGAGCGCATGATCGACGGCGACGACCGCACCACGCTGCTCCTGCCCCACCTCGCTGACGATGTTGAGGAGGGACACGAACCCGAACTCGAAGCCGATGAACACGGCGACGAGCGCAAGCACTCCAAGTGCCGGAACGGCGGGCACCGCAATCACGAGCAGTAGCCCAGCGGCCATGACCGCGGCGCCCCGGCGGACCGATGCGGTCTTGCCCCACCGATCGGTGAAGCGGATCGTGGCGGCGCTGGCGGCGAGCTCGGCCAGGCCAATGGCGACGGACAGCACGCCGACCGTCGCCGCGGACACGCCGAAGTGGTCCTCCAGCCAGGCGCCGTAGACCGCGAACACGCTGATCGCCGAGAACGTGATGAAGAACGACGAGGCGATCGTGAAGGCCGCGCGCCGGTCGAGCTGCATCGGCGTCCGCTCGTCCACCGGTGAAACTTCATGAACGGTGTCCGGTGCGATCGCCGTGGTTACAAGCAAGGTGGCGGCGCCGGTGAGTGCCCCGAGGACGAGGAACGGTGCCCACCATCGGGTCTGCGCCAGCAGTAGGCCGAGCACGGGCGCGCCTACGAGCAGCGCGAGCGCCCACGACATCTCGTAGGTGCCCATGGCCCGGCCTCGGCCTGCGTACGGGACATGGTTGGCGATCCATCCATGCCCCGCCGTGGTGTACCAGGCGATGCCGAGGCTGACGCAGCCGAATCCGATGCCGAACGTGGGCACCGACCGACCGGCGGCGACCGTGCACGTGCCGGCGGTGACGAGGGCGAGGCCGATGATCATCCACCGCCGCTGATGTCCGCGGTCGATGGAGCGGCCGATCGCACCGGTGAGGAGGCCGAGCAGCTCACCCAGCCCGAGGACGGCGCCGAGATGGCCGACCGACGTGCCGAGCCCGGCCGCGATCGGCTTTATGAACGTGTACGGCAGCCGGAGCGCGGCACTCGCGACGCCCTTGCCGATGGTCGCAGGGATGAGGCCAGGGGGGAGTGCATCGGCAGCGGCTTCTCCCTCGGACAGGGCCTCAGCCATCGTGTCGGACGTCGGACTCCGACGGGCCGGGTTCAGGGCCGAGCATCAGCATCAGATCGGCCGCGTTGGTGACCGCGTAGTCCTGCCAGCAGTTGTTGAACAGGATGTGCATCTCGTCGACGGAGCCTTCGAGGTCGCGCAACCGACCAGCCCAGCGCCGCAGTTCATCGGCGTCGTAGGAGTAGCGGAAGCGCTCGGCTGCGGTGATGCCCCGCTTCTCCCAGTTCTCGTCGTTGTGGCCGTGGAAGCGGATGACCCCGAGCCCGGCAGTGGCCGCGAGGACCGGCGGCATCGACGACTTGAAGCCCTGCGGCTCGTCGACGCACACGAAGGTGAGCCCGTGCGACTCGAGCCAGCCGAGCGTGTCGTCGCACTGCTCGCCTTCGAGCCAGCGGGCGTTGCGGAACTCGATGAGGCAGCGGTACGGGTGCAGTAGCGAGACGGCCTCGAGGATGGCGTCGCAGTTCGACCCCTTGGGCCCGAACCACTCGGGGAACTGGAGCAGGACAGCGCCGAGCTTCCCGGCCTGGTGCAGGGGGTCGAGGGCGTGGCGGAAGCGGTGCCAGCACTCCTCGACGACCTCCGCAGGGAGGTGTTTGGCGTAGAGGTTGCGCTTGTCGCGAAACTCGCCCTTCACCTCGGCCTGCAGGTCTTCCCAGAGCGAGTGTGGGAATGAGGGATGGCCCGTGAGCAGCGACCAGGCTTTCACGTCGAAGGTGAAGCCTTCCGGTGTGCGGTCGGCCCAACTCTGCGCCAGCTCGGGCGTAGGCGGGAAGTAATAAGTGGAGTCGACCTCCACGATAGGGAACGTCGACGCGTAGAACGCCAGCCGTTCGGCCGCTTTCATGGAGCGTTTGGGGTACCAGTCACTGTCTTTGACGAGTGTGTTGTCGGCCCACGAGCACGTGCCGACGAGCGCTCGCGTGTTACGGCCGAGGGCGATGGTCGGGCCGAGTGCGGGCCGTTCGTCGGACGAAGACCCGGACAGGTCGACGAGGAGGTCGCGCTCGCGTGTCGTCCGGATGGTCACGGGGCGAGCCTACGGGGAGCAGGGCGAACAAGCGTTCAACCGTCGACCCGCGGCCACACTACGTGATGTGACCAAGGTTACGGTAGCTCTGTTGTCGTACCGAGCTACTCGGCCACCGATGCCGCGCTTACGACCTATGCCGCAGCGATCATCGCCATCGTCACGTTCGTGCCGGGCCTTCATGCGCCTCGCGGTGAGGCGAACTGGTGGGCGCCCACTCCGCTGCGTCGGCTGCAGCAGCGCATCGGGCTGAGCGAACATGTCGAGCTAGAAGAGTTCCCCCCGGATACGCAGCCCGGGGCGACTCCGCTCCCGACCACCCAGCCCAGTAACGTTTCCGCGAACTCGCAATGAGCGGGCGCTGCTGGAGGCACCACCCTGAACAACCTGGACACCCGCGCTGCCACGTCGCTGTCGACGGCGGACGCTCCCACGGGGGCTGGGGATGACGCCATGGGCAAGGTCCGCGCACCACGCGTTCGTGCCCGGCGCGGCAAGGGCGACCGGCTCCGCGACGAGATCCTCGATGCGGCCGAGGTGCTCCTGATCGAGACGGCCGACGCCGAACGGGTGTCGATCCGGGCCATCGGTCAGATGGTCGGCGTCACTGCACCATCGATCTACCGCCACTTCGAGGACAAGGACGCGTTGCTACTGGCCGCGTGCGAGCGGGCCTACGACCGCTTCGACGACTACCTCATCGCCGAATCGGCCGATGCATCCGATCCACTGCAGAGCATCAAGGCACAGGCATATGCGTACATACGGTTCGCCCTTGCTAACCCGGGCCAGTACCGAATCCTGTTCATGACACCGGGCGCGCACGTCCATCCCGATCTGTCAGACGAGGATGTGTTCGGCGCGCACTCGTCCATCAAGGGCCTTGTTCATCTGTCCGAGGCCGTGCAGGCTGCGATCGACGACGGACTGGTTGCCCCGATCGCGCCCACCAGCGAAATAGCCGTGCTGCTCTGGTCGATGGTCCACGGCATCGCGTCGCTGCGCATCGCCCATCCCGACATGCCGTGGCCCGACGGGGAGCACCAGGTCGACACGCTCTTCAAGTCGCTCGCCGTGGGCCTCTGCACGGAAGAAGCCCGCATCCAGATGGGCAAGGCGTAGGCACGTTCCGCCGGTGATCGCCGGTCGTGTCAATGCAGGTCGATGATGCCGAGTCGCGCGGCACGAAGCACGGCCTGCGTGAGGTTCGCCGTCTCGAGGCGCTGATAGGCGATCCCGAGGTGGTTGTTCACGGTCTTGTGGCTGATGCCGAGCCGCCGCCCGACCTCCTGTGTCGTCTCTCCCCTGGCGATGAGCGTGAGGACCTCCACCTGGCGTTCGGTGAGCGGCTCGTGGAGACGAGGCGCATTGCCGAGCTTCGAAAGCGTCGCCTCGGCAAGATGGGCGGACAGGGTCACGGACGCCTCGGCGACGATACGTACGAGTGTCGCTATCTCGGCGAACGTGCACGTCTTATCGAGGTAGCCGATGGCTCCGGCCTCGATCGCCGTCGCGATGAGGGACGTGTCGTCATGCATGGTGAGCACCAGGATGCGAGCGGACGGCCACGCGGCGCGGATACGGCGGGTCGCCTCGATGCCGGACAGCACCGGCATGGAGATGTCCATCAGTACGACATCGGGACGCGTGCTGAGCACGACTTCGACGGCCTTGATGCCATCGTGGGCGACTGCGACAACGTCGAAGCCCGCCTGTTCGAACGAGGCCGTGAGGCCATCGACGAAAAGCCGATGATCATCGATCAGCGCGATTCGGGTCGGGCTTACGCGTGGGATGGTGTGCACGGCGTCCTCTGTTGGTCCTGGTGTGATGCCATGGTCGCGGGAACGACGTCGAAAGCGGTGCTTTGTTCACTGATGAATTTGGCCTCGAATCTAGGTGTTGTGCTCACCCGAGCCTTGGCTGTCGCGGTGCGTGGCGCAAAGCCCGAGAGCCGGCACCGAGCGTGCTCGCGTTGCGGTGCTCGATGTGGACAGCCGGTGCGCTCCGAGGCGCGAGCATGTCCGTCGAAACCAAGGAGCCTTGTGGATCTGCCGGTCATGCCCCCCGTTGCGCCGATGCTGTCGAAAGCCGCCTCTTCCATCCCGTCTGGTGACGGCTGGCTGTACGACCCGAAATGGGATGGCTTCCGCTCGATCGCGTTCCGTGACGGCGATGACGTCGTGCTCGGCAGCCGGAACGAAAAGCCGCTCACCCGCTACTTCCCCGAGGTGGTGGAGGCGCTGAAGCAGGGGCTGCCCGACCGCTGCGTGGTCGACGGCGAGATCGTGCTGCCGGTCGACGGCGTGCTCGAGTTCGACGTGCTCAGCCAGCGCATACACCCCGCCGACTCGCGGGTGAAGATGCTCGCGGCCACCACTCCCGCCCAATTCGTTGCCTTCGACCTTCTCGCGCTCGGCGACGAGGATCTCCGGAACCGCCCGCTGAAGGAGCGCCGGGCGTTGCTCGAGTCGGCCCTCGCAGGTTCTGCGTCGAGGTCAGATGGGCGGGTCCATGTCACGCCCGCCACGACGGACCAGGCCATTGCCGCCGAATGGTTCACCCGGTTCGAGGGTGCCGGACTCGACGGGATCGTGGCGAAACGGCTCGACGGCCGCTACGAGTCGGACAAGCGGACGATGACAAAGATCAAGCATGAGCGCACGGCAGACTGCGCCGTGGCCGGTTTCCGGTGGCACAAGAGCGGCGGCATCGTCGGTTCGCTGCTGCTCGGCATCTTCGACGCCACGGGCCGGTTGCATCACGTCGGGGTCACCGCGTCTTTCACCCAGAAGCGACGCGCCGAACTGGTCGAGGAACTCGCGCCGTATCGCATGGACGCGCTCGCAGGGCACCCGTGGGCCGGGTGGGTCTCAGCTTTCCGCGACGCCGAGGAATCCGGCCAGCGCATGCCGGGCGGGGGCAGCCGGTGGAACGCCAAGAAGGACCTGTCGTTCGAACCCGTCCGGCTCGGCCTGGTGTGCGAGGTCGCCTACGACCATCTGCAGGGTGACCGATTCCGCCATGCGACCACGTTCAAGCGCTGGCGTCCCGATCGCGAACCTGGTTCGTGCACATACGATCAGATCGAGGGCGCCGAGCCTTCGCAGTTCGGCGACGTGCTGGCGGCGCAGGGATGAGCGGGTCCTCCGCCGTTGTCGAAGTCGCCGGCCGTGAGATAGCCATCTCCCATCCCGAGAAGGTGTTCTTCAAGGCGACGGGCGAGACGAAGCTCGATATCGTCAAGTACTACCTTGCCGTCGGCGAGCCGCTTATGCGGGCCATCGGAGGCCGGCCGATCCTGATGGAGCGATTCCCCGACGGTGCGTCCGGCAAGTCGTTCTTCCAGAAGCGGGTGCCGCCGGGGACGCCGGACTGGGTGCAGACGACGGTGGTGTCCACACCGAACGGCACCACCTCCGACGCCTGGGTTGCGGCCGACCTCGCACATGCGGTGTGGGCCGTGAACCTCGGCTCGATCGGCTTCCACCCTTGGCCCTACCTCGCGGCCGACCCCGAGCACACCGACGAGCTGCGAATCGACCTCGATCCGCAGCCGGGCGTCACGTTCGATCAGGTGCGCGAAGCGGCAGCCGAGGTACGGGCGCTGTTCGACGAACTCGGCGTGGCCGCGTATCCAAAGACGACAGGGTCGCGCGGCATCCATGTGTATGTGCGCTTACGAAGTGAGTGGGATTCGTATCAGGTGCGCTGGGGCGCGGTGGCATTGGCCCGCGAGCTTGAACGTCGACGCCCCGATCTCCTGACCGCAGCCTGGTGGAAGGAGGAGCGAGGTACGCGCGTGTTCGTCGACTTCAACCAGAACGCGCCGCACAAGACCGTGTTCGGAGCGTGGGCGGTGCGGCCGCGCGTCGGGGCGCAGGTGTCGACGCCGTTCTCGTGGGATGAGCTCTCGGTCGTGGACGTCGATGTGCTGACGATGGCCACGGTGCCGGGCCGTGTCGCCGCTCAGGGCGATCCGTGGCTGGGCATGAACGCCGCGCCGCAGGACCTCGGGCCGCTGCTCGCGATGCATGCGGCCGATCGGGCCAGCGGGCTCATGGACGCGCCGTGGCCGCCCGTGTACCCGAAGCAGCCCGACGAACCGCCGCGTGTGGCACCCAGCCGCGCGAAGAAGGCGTGACCGGCTACGAAACCTTGCGGACCAGCCACTCATGTTCGGCCACACCCAGCGGCGTCGCGGGTGGCCCGTCGACCCAGGTCCACAGCTCGTTCGAGATGGCCCGCCAGTTCGCGGTTGCGTCAAGGCTCGCGAGCACTGCGTTGAGCCCCCACTGGATCCGGTTCAACACGACGAATGCAGGCGGCAGGTTGAACCACTTCATCATCTCGGTGTGCGGACCGTTGGGGTCGAACGTCCGCTTCAGCGCCTCACGTGCGTACTCGCGTGTGTAGGTGAACATACGATCCTTGATAACCGGGTGGTAGAAGTACCCGAGGTAGTCCATGATCTCGTCGGTCGTGTACGGCGCATCGGGGACGAGCAGGCCGGCCTCTTCCACGGTCGCCCTGTAGCGAACGGCGTCTCGGTCGGTCACCTGGTAGCGGATCATCCGCCAGAACGTCGCCATCTCCTCGTCGGTGAACTCCTTCACGAGGCCGAAGTCGAGGAACGTCACACGCACGCCGAACGGGCCGCCTCGTTCGAAGAGGTAGTTGCCGGGGTGCGGGTCACCGTTGAAGAGGTTGTATCGGTTGAACGAGCGGAACACGAAGCGGTAGATCGTCTCGCCCGCCATGTTGCGCTCGTCCTGTGTCCAGTCGAGCGTCTCCGAGAAGCGCACGCCGTTCGACAGTTCGCTCGTGAGTACCTTGCCGGTCGACATCTCGGGGATGACCGCAGGGACGACGATGGTCGGGTGCCCGTCGAACAGCCCGCGGAAGCGGGTCTGGCGTTTCGCCTCGAGGTGGTAGTCGAGCTCCTCGCCGACGCGGGCCTTGAGCTCGGCCACGAACGGTGCGACGTCGAGGCCCTTGAAGACGACGCTCAGTATCTGGGTTAGGAAAGCCGTGTTCTCGAGGTCGGCCCGGATGGCCTCTGCCGCGCCGGGATATTGGACCTTGACCGCGACGTGGCGGCCGTCATGCAGCCGGGCGCGGTGCACCTGCCCGATCGACGCGGCCGCAAGCGGGATCGGGTCCCACTCGGCGAAGACGTTCTCGGGTGGCCCACCCAGCTCGCGCTCGATCACCTGCGCGGCAAGGGCGGCGCTCATCGGCGGCGCATCGGCTTGGAGCGACGCAAGCTGTTCGCGCAGCTGGTCGGGGAAGCCCTCGTTGACGAAGCTGGCCATCTGGCCGAGCTTCATCAGCACCCCCTTCATGTTGCCGAGCGCCTCGGCGACTTGGGCAGAGCTCTTCAGCTCATAGGCCCGGTCGAGCGTCTCGCGCGCCGACTCGTCGGCCATTGCCCGCTTGGCCTGATGGACGACGTAGGCAGCGCCGGCCTGGCCACCGGTGCGGGCCAGTTGCGCCGTTCGAGCCGCCCGGCTGGTGGCCCCGATGCCGCCCGTCGCAACGGACGCAGCCCGGCGGCGCTTTGCCCACGTGGCGACCGCAGCGGCGGCGCCGGCGAGACCTGCCAGGCGGAGGATTCGTTGGGTGCGCATGCCGTGTCGGACGCTAGTTGGCCGCCTGTCGTACGCCGTGTGGACACCGACTGTCGATGGTTGCCCTCAGGCGCACGGATCTGAGCGGCGGTAGCCATTCGCGCCGCGTCGCGATGCCGACCCCGCGTCGCGGTCGCGGTGTCACAGCCCCCGGTTAGCCTCGTCCTCGTGACATCCATTGCGCCCCGTCTGCGCTTCGCCCCTTCGCCTACCGGCTTCTTCCATGTGGGCGGTGCCCGCACCGCGCTGTTCAACTGGCTCGTGGCCCAGCGCACAGGTGGTGCCTTCGTCCTGCGTATCGAGGACACCGACGCCGAACGCAACCGAGACGAGTGGACGCTCGGCATTCAGAAGGCTATGCACTGGGTCGGCGTCGACTGGACCGAGGGACCCTACTTCCAGTCGCAGCGCACCGACCTCTACGCTGCGGCCGCGCATCGCCTGTTCATTGATGGCCGTGCCTACTTCTGCGGCTGCAAGGCCGACGACGTCCGCGCCCGCAACCTCGAGGCTTTCGGCAAGTCCGGTGCCGATCGTGGCTACGACAACCACTGTCGTGACCGCGCACTCGATGCGGCGCCCGGCCGCGCGTTGCGTTTCCGCTCACCCGACGAGGGCAGCACGGTCGTGGTCGACCTCATCCGCGGCGAGCCCACCTTCGAGAATGCGCTCATCGAAGACTTCGTCATCCAGCGCGGCAACGGCTCGGCCATGTTCCTGCTCGCGAACGTCGTCGACGACATCGACATGCGGATCAGCCACGTGGTGCGGGCCGAGGAGCATCTGCCCAACACCCCGAAGGCCGTGATGCTGTGGCGGGCGCTTGCTCCCGATGTTCCGCTACCCGTCTTCGCCCACGTGCCGGTCATCGTGAACGAGCAGCGCAAGAAGCTGTCGAAGCGGCGGGACAAGGTCGCCGTCGAGGACTACGAGCTGATGGGCGTGCTGCCCGAGGCGATGCGCAACTACTTGTGCCTTCTCGGCTGGTCGGCTACGGACGATCGCGAGATGCTAAGTGTGCAGACGATGATCGATGAGTTCCGACTCGAGGACGTGAACCTCTCGCCAGCGTTCTTCGACATCGTGAAGCTCGCCGCGTTCAATGGTGAGTACATCCGCGTGCTGCCGGTCGAAGAGTTCATCGGCCGGTTCGAGGCGTGGTTCGACGCGCTGTCGCAGGTCCGCGAGCCATGGGAGAAGTTCGGTATGGCGGACCTTCCGGCTGACCGTATCGGTGAAGGACGCCAGCAACCGCCAAAGCTTCCCTTTCCGAAGAGCGCCTACGACCCCGTGCGCTTCGCCAAGATTGCGCCACTGGTCCAGGAGCGTGCCCGCTTGTTGAGCGACATCCTGCCGATGCTCGACTTCCTGTTCCTCGCCGAGGTCCCGTTCGATCAGCCGAGCTGGGACAAGACGATGACCGGCCCGTCCGCCGCACTGATGCTCGACGGGTTCCTGGCTCTCGGCACCGACTTGCCGTGGACGGCGGACGATCTGAAAGGCGCGGTCGAGCGTCTGGGGGACGCGAACGGGCTGAAGCTCGGCAAGGCGCAGGCGCCCATCCGCGTCGCGGTGATGGGGCGCACCGTTGGCCTGCCGCTGTTCGAGGCGCTCGAGCAGCTCGGCCGGGAGGAGACGCTCCGGCGCGTGGGGGAGGCCAGCGCCAAGGTGGTGACCTGAGCAGTGTTCGCGCTTCGCCGAATCACCCGCCTGCCCGGGCTCGGCTTACTCAGCCCAATGCGGATGTTGCGCCGGCTTGCGATGCTGCTCGTGATCGGTTATGTCGCGGCGACGTTTGCGGGCGTCTGGTTGGCGTCGAAGCGGGACGCTGGTGACCGGCCGGCGCAGGCCATCATCGTGCTCGGTGCCGCCCAGTACAATGGTCGGCCATCTCCGGCGCTGAAGGGCCGTCTCGACCATGCACTGGCGTTGTACGAACGAGGCATGGCGCCGCTCATCGTGGTCACTGGAGGCCGGCAGAGTGGCGATCGCACCACCGAGGCAAGCACGGGCGCGACCTATCTCATCGCCCACGGCGTGCCGGATGCACGGATCGAGCGCGAGGTCCAAGGGACCGACACCTACCTGTCGCTCGCTGCGACCGCAAGGTTCCTCAAGAAGCGCGACGTGCGCGACGTCATACTGGTCTCGGACGGCTACCACTCGGCCAGGGTCCAGGCCATCGCGGAAGAGGTCGGCTTTCAGGCCCGCACGTCACCCGTGCCAGGAACTGCTCGGCTGAACCGGCTGGCACGCGAGACCGCGGCGGTAGCGGTCGGGCGGATCGTGTCGTTCCGACGGCTGTCGGCATGGACCGACGGCTGAACCCGTTGGGCGCGGTCCGCGTCGTGAAATTGCGTGCGGCGCCCCGGTTGCCTCCGCTAGACTCGCTGAGCCCTTTGGGGAATGGTGTAAATGGCAACACAACAGGTTCTGGTCCTGTTATTCAGGGTTCGAGTCCTTGTTCCCCAACTCGTGAGTACCGCATAGTCGCACCACCGCAGCAAGCAACGAAGTCATCGGCACCCGCCGCGAGGCGGGTGCTCTTGGCCCCATCGTCTAGAGGCCTAGGACATCACCCTCTCAAGGTGGAGGCACGGGTTCGAATCCCGTTGGGGCTGCAA
>JAYTFI010000390.1:0-1743 GCA_043734485.1 Acidimicrobiales bacterium
TCTCGTCGTGCGCGCTCGCGACTCGCAGACGCCCGCGGCCCTCGCCGTGCCCTACGTTCGTCAGGCGCGTTGAGCGCCGCCAACCTGCCCTCCGCCCCCCGCTCCAGCCGAAGACAAGGATTCCGCCATGACCGCCATGACCGCCATGTCGAACGACCGACACCGACACTGATGGGGCCGCGCATGTTGCAGAAGTCAAAAGCTGATCAAACCGGTCTGGGCGACCGCGCACAAGCCGTGGCCGGCTGAATCGCCATGGGCGAGCTCGCACCGAACGCCGCGGCCTTCCTCTCCGTTGCCGCTCCCGCGAACCCGTGGTGGTCGCTGACGCCGGCGGAGGCTCGCGCGCAGCACCTTGCGTCGCGCCGGCCGGACACAGGCGCGCCGGACATTGCGACGAGCCGCGTCGACCTCCCCCGGCCCGACGGCAGTTCGCTCGGAGTGCGGATCTATGGCGTTGTCGGGGACTCGCCTGTGCTCGTGTTCTTCCACGGGGGAGGCTGGGTCTACGGCGATCTGGAGATGGCCGACGGGTTCTGCCGGCGGCTGTCGGATGGAGCCGGCGTGGTTGTCTGCTCGGTCGACTACCGGCTGTCGCCTGAGCACCAGTTCCCGCTCCCGCTCGAGGACGCATGCCTCGCGGTCGAGTGGGCCCATGCCGAGCTGGCGGGCGGGCGGCCGGTCGGCGTCATCGGATCGAGTGCGGGCGGCAACCTCGCCATCGCCTCGTGCATCGTCGACCGTGACGAGGGCACCGGCCGGATCGGTCTGCAGATCCCGCTGTGCGCGGTGACCGACCACGGATTCGACAACGCCTCATACCGCGACAACGCCGAGGGCCTCTTCCTGACAGCTGACGACATGCGCTGGTACTGGGGGCACTACCTCGCCGACACGGCACACGGCTCGAACCCCCGGGCGTCGGTGCTGCGGGCCAATCTCGCCGGCCTCCCACCGGCCCTCGTGATCACGGCGGAGTTCGATCCGCTGCGAGACGAGGGTGAATCATATGCGCGCCTACTGATGCGTGCGGGGGTGGCCTCGAGCCTCGTGCGATACGACGGGATGATCCACGCGTTTGCTGCTCTGTCGGCCTTCCCGGTCGAGCAGGCCCGGGTCATCGCAGACGTAGCCGCGGCCGTCGACACGTACCTGCGGTAGACCGGCTCTTACGGGTCTTACGCGACGATCGACGAGTAGATGATGCTCTTCAGTTGCCCGCGGAAGTCGAACGTGCTCGACGGGATGAGCTGGGTCATGAAGATCACGACGAGGTCCTCGACGGGGTCGACCCAGAAGATGGTGGAAGCGGCACCACCCCAGTAGAAGTCGTCGTGCCCGAGCGACCCGGTGGCTACTTCGTCGATCGACTGGGCGAAGCCGAGCCCGAACCCGACGCCCGCATACGCCGTCTCGGCGAATGCGCCGATGGCCATCTGGGTCAGGTCCTGCCCGCCGGCGAGATGGTTGCGCCGCATGAGGTCGATCGTGCGCGGGCCCAAGATCCGCGCGCTGTCCAACGAGCCGCCGAGGCGCAGCATCTCGCAGAAGCGGAAGTAGTCGGCCGTCGTGCCCGTGAGACCGCCGCCACCGGAGAGGAACTTCGGGGTCTGCAAGTAGGTGCTCGTCGCCGGGTCGTCGATGCAGACGAGCGACTTGTCGCGGCGACGCCCGTAGTTCGCCGCGAGCCGTGGGGCCCGATCGGGCGTCACCGTGAACGCCGTGTCGACCATGCCGAGCGGG
>JAYTFI010000391.1:0-2988 GCA_043734485.1 Acidimicrobiales bacterium
CGCTCGGCGTCGATCGGGAAGCCGTGCATCACCATCTGCGTCGCGACATCATCGGAGATCACGGTGACGGCGTCGCTGACCCTGACCGAGTCGAGGATCATCTGCCGGTAGGCCATCCACTCGTTGGTGCCATCGAAGTAGCCGCCGTTGTGAAACGCGATGGTGTCGAGGATGCCCACCACCAAACGCACGCCGGCCACCCGCCAGCGATGCAGCTCCCAGCCGGGGACGGGCTGATACGGGCGGTACGCAATGTCAACGGGGCCGGCTGCGTGCAGGTCGCCGCCCGGGGGCTGGAAGGCGCGCACCTTGGGAGCCGTCAGAGTCGCGGCTGCATACGCGGGGACCGACCCGGGCAGTGCCACCACGACCTCGCGGACGTCCGACCGTTCAGTAAGCGCACGTATGGTGTGGAGGGTCGCGACTTGCGTGCCCACTTCGTTCGGTCCGAAGCACGAACCGTCGATGAGGATCCGCAATCCGTCGACCTTCACCCGCGCCACCTGATGGGCCATGGCGAACGGCGAGTCGCCGCTCATGCGCTCGTGGTCGAGGAACGCGACCATCGACTGGTGACGGTGGAGGAGCCAGCCGCGATCGTCATGGGTCAGCGTTTCGGCGATTGGCCGGATGGCGACGTCGGACGGACGGTTCACGAACGTGGACGTATCCACGAGATCGACGAAGCCTTTGGCCCGGGCCCGTACCGAGAAATCGGCGATCGCGATGTCGAATCGGGCCGACGCCGGAGCGACGATGTCGCCGACCGCGCCGAGCGCGGCAGCGGACACCAACACCACCGCGCCTGCCGCGTACATGATCGGTGTGGGTGCCGCTGGCGGCGACACCTCACGCAGAAGGCGGGTGATCGAGACCTCGTCGTGCCCATCCGGCGGACGGTCGGCCGGCAGGTTGCGGATGGGGAAGCTGAGGAAGTCGGCGGCATTCGACAGGAAGGAAACGGTGGCGACGCGGAGGTCGTCGCGCATCCACGCCAACGCCTGGTCGAACGGCTGTGGTGGGAGCACGACAGCGTCGTTGATGACGATGAGGTTGGTCCGCCGTTCCTCGTAGACGCGGTTGCAGAGCTCGGAGACAGAGCCCATGGGCCGGACGGTGATGCGATCCGGGTGGTCACGATCGAGGTCGGTGAAGTCGGCGGCGAAGGCGTTGTAGAGCGTGCCGACCACGACGTTCAGATCGGTGCGCTCCATGAGCGAGCGGACGCTCAGCGCGAACCGGTCGGGATGCGTGTCAGCGAACAGCACCGCCGTCGCGACCGGTTTCGGCACCCGATCCGCAAAGGGTCCGCCGTCGCCGGCCACATCGGCACTGGCGTGTTCGAGGGCCATGAGGCGAAGAACGTAGTGGGCGCGTGCCATCGCCGTCGGCACCCACCCCGGGCCGGTGACGCCGCGGCTACGGTCGACGGCGTGGGAGATCCGGACCGTCGGACCCGTCACCTGCTCGAGCAGGCCGCGATCCGGGGGGAGCCGGCACCGCCGGGCGACCCGTCCGGGCTCCTCGCCTGGCTCGGGTCCTGCGGCCCCGCCGATCCTCCGGGCGTCGGCCGCTACCTCACGCAGATCTGGCGGGAGCGGGCAGACCTGCAGGAGGCGTTCCCAGGCCTGTTCCTCGACCCGGCGCAGCGCGGCCGCTTCCTGCTGTGGGCCCATCACTTCGCCGCAAGCGAGGCCGACGCGCCGCCCGAACTGGTCCCCGCGCCGCCCGCAGGGGTGACCGACCTCGCCCCGCCCGTGATCGACGGACCACCCCCGACGCTCCAGCAGGGCACGACCGTGGTCGGCTACCTGCGCGCCGTCCTCGGCCTTGGCGGATCGGCCCGGCGGCTCGCCCACCTCGCGGCCCTGGCCGGCGAGGTCGTATCGACGCGCTCCTATGACCACATCGGCAGCCCGCTCGACCATCCGTGGCCCGGTGCCGCGGCTGAAGCCGGCGCGGCTACCCGCGCGACGGCTGATCGCAACGATGTCGTCGTGCTCTGCGTCAACGGAAGCGAGACCGCCCGGCTGACGCGAGCGCTCGGAGCCGCGGCACTGCACGGGCGCTACCGGATCGGCCTGTGGTTCTGGGAACTTGAGGTGCTGCCGGCGTCGATGGCGGCCGGGTTCGCCTACCTCGACGAGGTCTGGGTGACGAGTTCGTTCGTCCGCGACGCGGTAGCGGCAGCAGCGCCGCCGCACATCGCCGTCCGGGTGATCCCGCTCGGCACCGATCTCGCAGTCAGCCCGGCCGAGGCCGGCCTCGACATCTCGCGCATCATGCTCGGTCTGCCACGCGACGCCATGCTGCTGGGCATCTCGTTCGACTACGCGAGCCGGGTCGAGCGCAAGAACCCACTCGGCCTCATCGACGCGTTCCGCCGAGCCTTTCCGGAACCGTTCTCACTCGGCCGCGAGCGCGGTCCATGGCTCGTGCTCAAGACCCTCAACGCGGGTCTGCACCCCGAGGACTCGGCGGCAGTAGCGGCGGCGGCCCGATCCGCCGGGGACGACGTCTTGATCATCGATCGGCAATTCAGCTTTCCCGAACAGCGCGCGTACCTCCGCGAGCTCGATGTGCTCGTCTCGCTGCACCGCTCAGAGGGGTATGGGAACAGTCTCCTCGAGGCCATGGGCCACGCCCATCCGGTCATTGCCACCGGGTACTCGGGGAACCTCGAATTCATGAGCGTCGAGAACAGCTGGCTCGTACCGTACGTGTACACCGCGGTTCCTGCCGGATCGGCCATCTACCCGGAGGGGTCGCGCTGGGCCGATCCCGATCTCGACGCCGCGGCCGTGATGATGCGGGCGGTCGTGGCCGGACTGGGCGGTCGCGACGGCGGTGAGGGCAGCGAAGTGCTCGCCCGGGCCGCCCGCGGCGCGGCAGATGTCGCGGCGGTCAACAACGGTTCGCCAGGCGCCGCCTTCATCCGTCGGCGCTTGGCCGAGATCCGCGCCGGGCGCTGATTCAGTTCGCCGGTCG
>JAYTFI010000392.1:0-3019 GCA_043734485.1 Acidimicrobiales bacterium
AGAAGCAGAAGCGCATCATCACCGTGCTCTCGCCGAAGGGCGGCGTCGGCAAGACGTTCTGCACCACGAACATCGCGATGGCGCTCAACCTCCAAGAGCCCGGGAAGGTCGCCGTGATTGACCTCGACCTCCAGTTCGGTGACGTCGCCGGTGCCATGCACCTCAGCCCTGAGCACACGGTCGCCGACGCGGCCCGCGGGATGATGAACACGGAGATGAACGCCACCAACTCGATGGTGAAGGTCTTCCTCACCGCCCACGAATCCGGCATTTACGTGATGTGCAGTCCGGAGGACCCGGCCGAAGCCGACGAGATCACCTACGAGCAGTCGATCCACATCACGAAGGCGCTCTCGGGCAGCTTCGACTACGTCGTCGTCGACACCTGTGCCGGTCTCGACCCGCACGCACTCTCGATCGCCGAGATCTCGACGGACCTTGTCTTCGTGTGCTCGGTCGACGTGTCGAGCGTCCGCAGCCTCCGACGTGAGCTCGACTCGCTCGACCGGCTCGGCATGACGCACCAGACACGCCACCTCATCATCAACCGGTTCGATGCCCCCGGCGGTGCCCGGCCCGAAGATGTCGAGGTTGCCGTGGGCCTTCAGTCGTCGGTGATGATCCCGGCCGATCGCAACGTGCTGGCCGCCGCGAACCAAGGAATCCCGATCACCATCGCCGATCCCAAGTCAGCCATCGCCAGGAAGTTCATGGGCTTCTCCGAGATGCTCGCCGAAGTCGAACAGACCGTCGCAGGCGGGACCAAACCGAAGACACCATTCTGGCGGAGGGCACGATGAAACTCGGACAGCGTCTCAAGGCGCAAGGAAGCAATGACGGCCCGGAGCAAGAGGCTGACGCGCCGGTCGCGGAGGAGCCGAGTTGGAAGCTCGCCGCCGCCATGCCAGCCCCTGTCGCCGCGGCAGCGGCCAGCGCGCCTCGACTGGTCGCGAACAAGCGCGAGGACTCCGAGAAGCAGGCATCGGCCGATCCGATGCAGGCATTGAAGGAGCGGCTCCACGAGCAGCTGATGGAGAAGTTGGGCGGCAAGCTCTTCGAGAACAACTCTTCCGAGAAAGAGATGCGAGCGACCGTGGTCGACATGATCACCCAGTTGCTTGGCACCGAAGCCGTTCCGCTCTCGGTGGACGAGCGCCACAACATCGTCTCCGAGATCACCGACGACGTGCTCGGCCACGGCCCGATCGACCGCTACCTCAAGGACCCCACCGTGTCCGAGGTGATGGTCATGGGAACCACACCGATCTACGTCGAGCGCAATGGCAAGCTGATCCGGACGAAGGATCGATTCTTCTCCCAGGAGCAGCTGCGCCGGGTCATCGAGCGCATCGTCGCCAACGTCGGCCGCCGCATCGACGAGTCGTCGCCGATGGTCGACGCCCGGCTCGCCGACGGATCGCGCGTGAATGCCGTCATCCCACCCCTCGCCGTCGACGGCGCAGCGCTGACGATCCGGAAATTCTCACGCGACCCGCTGCAGATCCACCATCTGATCGAGAAGGGTTCGATCACCGCAGAAGCGGCGCAGCTGTTGGCCGCATGCGTGGCCGGCCACCTCAACATCCTTGTCTCGGGCGGCACCGGCACGGGCAAGACGACGATGCTCAACATCCTCTCGAGCTTCATCCCGAGCGACGAGCGCATCGTCACCATCGAAGACGCGGTCGAACTCCAGCTCCGCCAGCCCCACGTGGTGCGCCTCGAAACACGCCCGGCGAACATCGAGGGCAAGGGTGCCGTCACCATTCGCGACCTCGTCAAGAACTCGCTGCGAATGCGGCCCGACCGAGTCGTCATCGGCGAGTGCCGAGGCGGCGAAGCGCTCGACATGCTCCAGGCCATGAACACCGGGCACGACGGATCGCTCTCGACCATCCACGCAAACACCCCACGAGACGGCCTCGCCCGCCTCGAGACGCTCGTTCTCATGGCCGGCTTCGACCTCCCGTCGGTGGCCATCCGCCAGCAGATCGCATCCGCCGTCGATGTCTTCGTGCAGATCTCCCGGTTCCGTGACGGCAGCCGTCGCGTCGTGAGCATCACCGAGGTCGAGGGCATGGAAGGGCAGACGATCACGCTCTCGGACATCTTCGCCTTCGACCACTCGGCCGGCGTCGATGCGACCGGCAGGCACCTCGGAAAGATCAAGCCGACGGGCATCCGTCCGAAGTTCAGCGAGAAGCTCGCCGACCACGGCATTGCGCTCCCCGCCGACATCTTCGGGGTCGTGGACGTCATGGCACTCGGAAGGAAGTGACGTGCGAAGGACCGCTGCTGGGACATCTCCGCGCCGCGCCCCCGGCCGTCTGAGCGTGCGCCGAACCGCTAATCGCGTCCGTGTCGTCACCCACGTGCTGCTCGGCCTGAGCCTCCTCCTGCTGGCCGCAGTCCCTCAGGCCGTGTCCTACGCAAGCGCGGTAGGGCGCCCGGAGCCACGCCTCGATGTCATCGCGGTATTCGACACCTCCGGACGTCTGTATGGCGCGTCCATGGACTCCGCCCGTCGTGCGGCCTCGACGTACATCCGATCGCTCCCGGCCACGGCACGCATCGGCGTTCTCAACTACGGCCAGTTCCCGACCGTGATCCGCGACCTCTCGAAGGACAAGGACGGTGCGATCGCATCCGTCGCAGGGATGAAGAACGAGGGCGACCGTCCGCCCATGTATGACGGCATCAGCCTCGCCGCCGACCAGTTCGACCTCCTGACGCCGACCAAACGCCAGATCCTTCTGATCAGCGACGGGTTCGACGACGGCAGCGCCACATTGCCGACATCGCTCGAGCCGATCCTTCGGCAGCGCAACATACGCATCGACGTGGTCAAGCTCGAAACTCTCGAGGCGAACGTCCCGGCGCTCGATGCGCTGGCCACCGCGTCGGGTGGCACTGCGATCCGCTCGGTCGACTTCGTCGCCCTCCGCTCCCTCGCCGGTCGGACCATCGAATGGGCGACGCCGCCCGCACCGACAGTCGCGGCGACGCCGACCGTGAGCGA
>JAYTFI010000393.1:0-3696 GCA_043734485.1 Acidimicrobiales bacterium
GTGCATCGCGACATCAAGCCGGCGAACCTGCTGTTCGGCGACGACCAGCGAGTGCGGATCGCCGACTTCGGCCTGGCCCGTGCCCTTGCCGACTTCGGCCGGACCGAACCGAGCGGCTCTCCGGTCGGCACTACCCGCTATCTCTCGCCGGAGCAGGCGCGCGGCACAGTCCTCGACGGACGCTCCGACATCTACTCCTTGGCGCTGGTGCTCATCGAGAGCGTGACCGGCTCGGTGCCGTTCACGGCCGACACATGGCAGGGAATGGCGATCGCCCGTATGGATGCCACCCTCGAACCGCCCGAGGAGATGGGCGTGCTCGTCCCGGTCCTCGAGCAGGCCGGTGCGCTCGACCCGGCCCGCCGGCTCGATGCTGTCCGTCTCGTCGAGGCGCTCGAGCAGGTCGCCCGCAACCTGCCCCGCGGCGAACGGCTTCCCCTCGACGGCTCGATGATCCTCGAGCGCGGCGCGTTGCTCGAGGACCGCGACCCGACCCAGCACGTCACCTCCGTAGCCGGACGGTCGGCGTACGCCGACGAGGCGGGCCAGGTCGTGGGCGGCTCGGTATTCGACGTCGCACTGCACGAGGGCGAGACGGGTTCGACGGCCGATGGATCACCAGACGTCATCGACCTCCGGCCGGGCACAGTGTTGTTCGACGAGCCCCTCGAGCACGATCCGCCGGAGCTGGCCGCGCGTTCCTGGCGTTCCTCCCGTTCTGCGCATTCGCCGAAACGACCGGTCGGAGCGCAGGCGACACTGCCGGTGGTCGCCGATACGGAAATGGATTCGCGCCCGAACGGCGCAGATTCGTCCACTCCGCCAACCTCCGAGAACGTGGCCGGCGCGCCGAAGCGCCGCAGGAAGCGCATCGCCGTGGTTATCGCGCTGGTGGCTGTTGTCGGTGGCTTGCTGGCATTCGTCCAGTCCCGGCGGGTGCCTTCCCATCCGGTTCCGGCGCTTGCCAACGAGTCGCTCGCTTCGGCCCGGCGGCAGCTCGCGCTGCTCGACCTCGACCTTCGCTCGGCAGGCACCAAATTCAGCGAAACAGTGCAGTCGGGGCTGATCATCTCGCAGGAACCGGCCCCTGGCCAGAAGCTGAAGGAAGGCGCCACCGTCGTCGTGCGGGTGTCCAAGGGTGTCGAGCCGGTCGAGGTCCCGACGCTGAGCGGGCAGACCCTGGAGGGCGCTCGCGCGCTGATTGCCGATCGCAAGCTGAAAATCAGCAATCCGCCGACGTTCAGTTCGAGCGAGACCGTTCCCGAAGGTCAGGTGATCGACTGGTCACCGAAGGGCAAGATTCCCCCCCGTTCGATCGTCCGTGTCGTGATGTCCAGCGGGCTGCCGACCGTGCTCATCCCGAAGGTGTCGGGCCTCCTTCCCGACGACGCCGTGCAGACGCTCACCACGCTCGGCCTCATCGGGACCCGCGCGCAGGCGTACTCCGACGTCACACCGAAAGGGAAGGTGGCGTTCAGCACGCCGAAAAGTGGCACCGAGGTGAAGAAGGGATCGGCGGTCACCGTCTTCGTGTCCCGCGGCCCGGAGTCGATCCCCGTTCCGAACGTGATCGGCATGACCCCGGCCGATGCCACCGCTGTATTGCGCGCCGTCGGACTGTCGGTCAGCTCGACCGTCGGCGCACCGGACGTACCGGTCGAGTACACCCGTCCCCGTCGGACAACTCCGGTGAAGCGCAACTCCTCCGTCATCCTTTACACGAACATCGCCCCGACCGACGTCACGGCCGCCTCCACGACCGCGCCCCTAGGGTCCCCTCTCCCCGCAGCCGCAACGCCTACGACCAAGCTCCCGTCGACAACCAAGAAACCGTAGCGAGCGGAGCCAGGCCCCGCCGCCATCAGGTCCGCGCCGGGGGTGAGTGCGTGGGGGAGGAGCGTAGCGACGGAAGGGCGCCTCGAACCCCGAAGAGGCGTCTGTGGCGGGTGGCAAAGCGAGCGTTAGCGAGCGGAGCCAGGCCCCGCCGCCATCAGAACTTCGCGTTCTTGATCTGGATCGCAGCCGGTCCGATGAGGACCACGAAGAGCGCCGGCAGGATGCAGAGCACGAGCGGGAAGAGCACCTTGACCGGAAGCTTCATGGCTTTCTCTTCGGCCCGCTGCCGGCGCTTACGGCGCTGCTCCTGGGCTTGCACCCGCAAGACCTGGGCCATGGGGATGCCGAACTGCTCGGCCTGGAGGATGGCGGCGACGAACTGGCGCAGCTCGATGACCTTGTTGCGGTTGGCGAGCCCACGGAGCGCTTCGGCCCGTGACAGACCAGCCTGTACGTGCTGCAGCGTCCGCAGGAGCTCTTCGGCCAGCGGTCCCTCGTTGGACTTGGCGGAACGGGCCATAGCCGCGTCGAACCCGAGCCCGGCCTCGACGCCGACGGTGATCTGGTCGAGGAAGTCCGGCAGCGAACGCAGGATCATGCCCTGACGCTTGTCGGCCGCGTTCTTGATGAGGATGTCGGCAAGGAAGAACCCGAGTGGGCCGGCGATGAGGAAGCCGGCCAGGTTGAGCTTGCTGTCAATTCCCTTGCTGAAGCACCACAGTGAGATCGACGTGCCGATCACCAGCCCGATGGCCTTGACGGTGAGGACCTTCTCGGCCGTCCAGGTTGTGTTCATCCCGGCGCTGGCGAGGCGCTGCTCCATCTCCTCGCTCCAGCCCCGAGGCGTGAGCCGCCGGACCTTCTTGAGGAGCCGTTCGAGACCGGGTGCGGCGCGTTCGGCCTTTGAGCGGTTGAGCACCTGGGCGCGGAAATCGAGCGCGTTGGGGGTGCCACCGCCGCGGCCGCCCATGAGATCGGCGGCCTTCACCTGGCCCTTGCCGCCGCCGGACAGGAACGTCCAGGCCAGGATCGGGATGGCCGCCATCATGGCGACGGCACCGATGATCAACATGTCATTCTCCGATCCGTTCGCATGAAATCCGTTAGCACTAGAACTCGATCTTGCAGAGGCTGAAGAGCCAGAAGCCGCCGATGACCATGAGGGCGACTCCTCCGCCGGCGACGTACAGGCCGAGGCCGTGCTCGAGTTCGCCGATGTACTCGGGGTTCGAGCCGCGGACCATGAACGCAATGGCGATCGGGAGACCGAGCAGCACGTATGCGGACAGACGACCTTCGGCTGAGAGGGTCTTCACCTGGCGTCGGATGTCGGCACGGTCGCGGATCGTGGAGGACACCGTGTCGAGCACCTCGGCCAAGTCGCCGCCGACCTCACGGTTGATCTCGATGGCTGGGATGACCCAGTTGAAGTCCTCGCAGCGGACGCGGTCGGACATGGCCTTCAGTGAGTCGATCAGGTCGCGGCCGAGTCGGGCCTCGACCACGACGCGACGGAACTCATCGCTCGCCGGTGCCTCGCCTTCCTTCGCCACCGAGTCGATCGCCTGCATGAGGCCCTGACCGGCGCGGAGGCTGCTGGCCAGCAGCTGGAGGGTGTCGCTCAGCTGATCGCCGAAGGCGGCCGAGCGCTTCTTGCCCTTGCGCACCACGAAGAACCGCGCACCGAACACGGCGATGAATGCGCCGAGCCCTAGCGCACCGAGTATCCCGCCGATGGTGACGTAGCCGATTGCTGCGCCCATCAGGCTCGCAGCGGCGGCGACGATCATGAACTCACCGGGCCGGATGTTGAGCCCGGCTCGCTCCAGCGCGGCGTTCAGCCCCCGGGTCTTGCCCTGC
>JAYTFI010000394.1:0-12077 GCA_043734485.1 Acidimicrobiales bacterium
GGGATCTTGTAGGACGCGAGCTTCGTCGAGAGGTAGGTACGCAGATCATCTTCGGTCAGCGTCGAGCCGGGCTGAAGCAGCACCGTCGCTGCGACCTCCTCACCGAGGCGCTCATGGGGTACGCCGTAGACAGCGGCCTCGTGGATGTCCGGGTGCTCGTAGATGGCCGCCTCGACCTCGGCGCAGTAGACGTTCTCGCCGCCGCGCAGGATCATGTCCTTCACGCGGTCGACGATGTAGACGAAGCCGTCGTCGTCGACGTAGCCGAGGTCGCCCGAGCGCAGCCAGCCGTCGACGATCGTGTCGGCGGTGGCCTCTGGGCGGTTCCAGAAACCGCGGATGAGGTTCGGTCCACTGAACCAGAGCTCGCCCTGTTCGCCCTGTGGGACTGCAACTCCGTGGGAATCGCGCGCCTCGATGCGCATCGGCGCCACGATGCGCCCGGTGCTTGTCGGATGGGCGATGTAGTCGGCGCCGAGATTCTGAGGTCCGTACGCGTTCGTCTCCGTCATGCCGTACCCGATGTTCGGGCCGCCCTTCGGGAACTTCGCGGCGACCATCTCGACCTGCGCGGGTGGCGCAGGCGCGCCGCCGCCACCGATCGTCTTGAGTGTCGACGTGTCGTAGTCGCCGAACCGGGGGGAATGGACAAGGTCCCAGCTCTGTGTGGGCACACCGACGAAGTTGGTGATCTGTTCGCGCTGGATCAGCTCCAGCGCCTTGTCGACGTCCCACTTGTACATGATCACGAGCTTTGCCCCACCGACCAGGCAGCCGAGCATCACGGCCACGCATCCCGTGACGTGGAACAGCGGCACGATGAGGATGAACGCCGGCTGCAGGTCCGAGGGCGGGGCCGCCGGGGCTCCATCCTTGGGGGCCGTCCGCACCGCCTCGATGGCCTGGCGGGTGGCGAAGGCCATGATCGCCGAGATGACCGCCCGATGGGTCGAGACCGCCCCTTTGGGGGCCCCGGTGGTGCCCGACGTGTAGAGGATCGTGGCGTCGTCGTCGGGAGCGATGTCGACCTGCGGGAGGGGAGTGCCGGCGACCACGACGTCTTCCCAGCGGTCGATATCCGAACCGGCCACGGCCGCGGAACGGACTGCGATCATGCGGGCGCCGAGACGGCGACAGGTGTCAGCCGAAAGGGCCATGCGCTGATCGTCCGCGATGAGCACGGTAGGCAGCGAGTCGCCGAGTGCGAAGGCCAGTTCGTCGGCAGTCCACCACGAGTTCAGCGACACCGAGATTGCGCCGATCGAGGTGACGGCGATGAACGACATGACCCACTCGGGGTAGTTGCGCATCGCAATGGCGACCCGGTCGCCCTTGCGCACGGCGTAACGCCCGGCCAAGGTGGCCCCGAGTGCATCGGCGTTGGCCATCACCTCGGCGAATGAGTAGCGCTCGTTCTCGTACACGACGCTCGTCTTGTCGCCGTGCCCTCGTGTCGCCATGAACAGGTCGCGAAGGCTGCCGGGTGCGTTCTTGAACACCGGCTGCGAGACGCCCGCGACCTCCGCATCCGTGATCTCGAAGGGCTGCCCGGCACCCGTGAGGAGGATGACGGCTTGGTTGAAGGAGGTGCTCACGAGGTCTGACGGTACCCGACACCGCAGCCGGCCCGCGGTACGGGTCGCCCGTGGGAAGCCGTTTCGGTTTGCCGCCGCGCAACGGCGTCTGACGAAAGATTCGCCCGCGTACGGGTCCTTACTTTGCCGCGGCGGCAAGGGCGTCGTGCCCGCACGCCATCGCGGCGTCGAGCGCACCCGTGGTGATGTCGTTGCGCATCCGACCAATGCTGTCGACGGATCGGCGCTTGTGCTGACGCGAGCGCCTCCGGGCCTGCTGAGCTGCTGAGCTGAGCAGCCTGGACCCGGTCGGAGAACCCGCTGAACTCGGAGAACCCGGCGAACTTTGTCGTCGAAAGCCGCTCCCACCGGCTTTCGCCCACGATGTTCGGGCCGGGGTCAGCCGGTGGCAGCGCGCCCGGCACATCCGGCGATCTTCAGCGCGCCGCGGACGTCGCGCACAACCACGTCGGGCCGTTGTCGGTAGTCGTCGAAAGGGATCGGCATCATCCGCCAGCCGAGCGCGGTCAGTTCGTTGTTGCGGGTCAGGTCGCTCGCCCACTGCGCCCGGGTCAGATGCCACTTCCAGCCGGCGGGTTCGAGGCCGACCATCGCGTCGGGGTACGCGAGGTCGACGAACCTCGACCTTCCTGTCGCGAGGACGACCTCGTGCTGCTTCGTCGGGGGTGGCAGGCCTCTCGAGACGAGCAACGCGCTCACTTTGCGCTCGAACCCGTTCGACGGTTGGGTCTCCCCGAGGCGTTCGGCCACTACAGCCGTGAATCGTCCCGACCCGGGCCGTCCTCGGCTGCGCAGTCGGGCTTCCTCGACCCGGATCCGCGGCAACGCCGTCCGCTTCGAGCGGAGTGCCTCGTCGAGGAGCCCTCCGAGCGCGGCACCAGACAGCAAAGCGGCACAGTCGGCGACCGTTCGGGTCGCGGTCGTGACGGGGATTCCGTCGAGACGGGTGCGGTCGGCCGGCGTCAGCACCGACCGCCGGACGACATCGACACCCTTCAGCACGCGCCCCCCCGTGCCCGGCACTGCGATAGTGATCGGTCGCGGCACCTCGCACTCCGACCGATCATCCGGCGTCCACAGCTCATGGAGCCGCGCCGCGCTGAGGCGATCGATCACGGCGTCGTCGCCGGCCGCCAGCACGGCCGCCCGGCAGCGAGTCTCGAACGACTCCTCGAACGCGGCGAGCCGGTACACGCCCCGATGAGGCACGACGAGGATCTCTCGCGCAATGAGCCCGGCGATCTGGTGACGGGTAAGCCCGCCCGCTGCCGCGGTCGTCGACGTGAACACACCGTTGTTCTGGAGCGCCAGCCGGCTGGCGAGTTGTGCAGAATCCATGCCCGCAGCATCGATGCGGGGTGTGACAATCCCGTCCGGTGCCGACGAGCCACTCGAACTTTGTCGTCGAATGCCGCTCCCACCGGCTTTCGACCACAAAGTTTCGCTGGCTTTTCGGTTCCGCGAGCCGCGAGCCGCGAGCCGGAGCCGGAGCGGTCAGCGGCGGTAGGCGGCGAGACGCTCGGCGAGCTCGGCGCGGTAGACCGCAGCGCGGCGCTCCTTGATGGACTCGTAGCCACGCACCTGGTCGGGAAGGGCGGCGATGGCGGCGGCCTGGGCGAGCCGATCGGCCGTAAGCGTACGCACGAGCGTGTCGAGCGCCCGCTCGTACTCACCGACCATGGACCGTTCGAGCTTGCGCACCTTGGCATAGCCGAACGGGTCGATGACCTTCCCGCGCACCGCCTTGCCCGCGGCGAGGCCCTGCATCACCGGCCGGGCCCAGGGGCCGAGCTTGATCTTCTTGGTCATCCCGAGCGATCGCAGCATCGGCGGGTGCAGATGCCAGACGACCTTGGTGCCCGGTCCGCCCACGGCCTCCGCATCCTGGTTCGCAGCCTCGGACGTGAGTAGGCGGGCAACCTCGTACTCGTCCTTGTAGGCCATGAGTTTGTGCAGGTTCGCGGCTGCGGCACGAGCGAACGCGGTCGACCCGGCTGATGCGTCGCCCTCGGCCGTAGCCACCCGATCGATGGCCGAGGCGTAGCGGGTGGCATACGCCACCGACTGGTAGCCGACGAGGTCAGCAGTACGTCGGGCAACGAGCGACCGCAAGCCCTCAGCCTCGGGGATGCGGTCGACGATGCGGCGCAGCGATTCGGCGAGGACCGGCGGTGACTCAAGGACGGCGGCGTGCGGCTGGCGGGCGATGAGGGCAGCATGGGCAGCCGCCTCGACCGTCGAAGGCGAGTCGACCCACCGCCGACCCCAGCGGAATGCGGCCACGTTGCGAGCCACGGCGACACCGTTCAGCTCGATGGCCTCCTCGATGGTTGCCGCCCGCAGCGGGATGGCGCCAGCCTGATGTGCGGCGCCGAGCACGAAGATGTTGAGCGTCATCGCATCGCCGAACAGCGAGTCGGTGAGCCGACCGGCATCGACCCACCGGTTGTCGGTCGCCCGGCTGCAGTCGTCGATGCGCTCCTGTAACGACGCCGTCGAGGGGTAGCCGGTCTCGGGATGGGTCACCATCGCTCCGGTTGGGGTCTGGGTGGTCGAGCCGATCACGACAGTCCGCGGCGGCGAGCAGCCGGCCAGATTCGCGTCTGCGGCGCCGACGAGCAGATCGAAGACGAGATAGCAGTCGACCGATCCGTCGGTGGCTTTGTTGGAGTCGTGGGCGCGATCGCCGGCGATGCGGACGTCGCTGACCACCGGGCCGGCCTTCTGCGACAGGCCGGTCTGGTCGAGCCCCCGCGCGCTGCGCCCCTCGAGAAGAGCGGCAGTGGCCAGGACCTGACTGACGGTGACCACGCCGGTGCCGCCGATGCCGGGCATGCGGATCGTGCAGTCGTCGGCCGGGACGAGCAGCGTCGGTTCGGTGAGGTCGCTCACATCGACCGCGACAACCGCCGCCGCGGCGCGCGCCGGTGCTGGGCCCGAACCGGGCGTCACGGTGGAGAAGCTCGGGCAGTCACCGTTCACACACGAGAAGTCGAAGTTGCAGCTCGTCTGGTGGATGCGGGTCTTGCGGCCGAACTCGGTGTCGACCGGCTGCACCGACAGGCAGTTGCTCACGTCGCCACAGTCGCCGCAGCCCTCGCATACCCGCTCGTTGATGACGACCCGCTGTGCCGGAGTCGCCGCCTTCCCTCGCTTGCGGTCGCGGCGCAATTCGGCCGCACACGCCTGGTCGTTGATCAGCACGGTGACGCCGGGAACGAGCGCGAGCTCCTCCTGCACCTTCACGATCTCGGTGCGGTCGCGTACCTGTACGCTCCGCGGAAATGCTCCGCGCGCATACTTCTTCGTGTCGTCCGTGGTGATGACGACCTGCTTCACCCCTTCGAGCAGGAGCAACTTCGCCAGTGACGGGACGTCGACCGAACCCTGCGCATCCTGCCCGCCCGTCATGGCAACGGTGCCGTTGTAGAGGATCTTGTAGGTGATGTTGGCGTTCGCCGCGATGGCGAAGCGGATGGCGAGCTGACCGGAGTGGAAGTAGGTGCCGTCGCCGATGTTCTGGATGAAGTGCGGCTCGTCGACGAACGGTGCCATGCCGATCCACTGCGCGCCCTCGTTGCCCATTGCGCTGAGCCCGCCGAGTCGGCCGACGCGTTCCTCGGGCATGTTGGCGGTCATGCCGTGGCAGCCGATGCCGACGCCGGCCAGCGCGCCTTCTGGGACCTTCGTGCCCCAGTTGTGGGGGCAGCCGGAGCAGAAGTACGGCGTGCGCCCGATGGACATCGGGATGAGCGCATGGCCCTTGCGAGGGAGCGGCGCGAGGCGATCCTCGAGTCGGCTGGCAAGGCGGCGGCGCAGCGGCTCGACGATCGCGTCGGTGTCGAGGTGACCCGTTGCCGGCATGAGCCGAGCGCCCGTGTCGTCGCGCTTGCCGACCACAAGCGGCTGGTCGGGACCGCCGTAGAGGGCGTCCTTGAGAAGCCATTCGAGCGTGGGGTTCTTCTCCTCGACGACGAGCACTTCGCGGAGGCCGACGGCGAACTCGCGGAAGATGCCCGGGTCGATCGGCACCGGCATGCGCAGGTGCAGCAGACGGATGCCGGCGTCGGCGATGGCGGCATCATCGCCCAGGCCGAGCAGGCGCAGTGCCTCGCGCATCTGTCGGTAGGTGTACCCGCTGGCGGCGATCCCGATCCATGCATCGTGGGGGTTCACGCTGATGGTGTTGAGCTTGTTCTCGACCGCGTACTGGCGCGCGACGGCGAGGCGAATGTCGATGAACTCCTTCTCCAGTTCGAGCGTCGCCGGCGTGAGGAGGCGGCCCGACGGGTGGGGCACATAGGGCTTTCCGTCGACGAGGAACGTCGGCATGACCGGCCGGACGCGGTGCAGGTCGAGATCGACGGTACCCGTGCCGTCAGCCACGCCGGCCACGATCTTCATCGCGCTCCATAAACCCGATGCGCGTGAGAGCGCGATGCCGTGACGGCCGAGGTCGAGCGCCTCCTGCACGTCACCCGGATAGATGACGGGCATATGCAGATCCACGAGCGTCGCGTCCGACGACGAGGGAAGCGTCGACGACTTCGCACCCGGATCGTCACCGATGAGCGCGAGCACGCCGCCGTTGCGATGTGTACCCGCGAACACGGCGTGGCGGATCGCGTCGTTGGCCCGGTCGAGCCCCGGCGCCTTGGCGTACCAGACACCGACGACGCCGTCGCAGTTGGCCCGGTCCGTGTCGATCTCGATGGCCAGTTGGCTGCCCATCACTGCAGTGGCGGCGAGCTCTTCGTTGAGACCCGGCTGCGCAATGAAGCGCATGCCGTCAGCGGTGGCGATGCCGGCGACCCGAGTGGCCTCGCCATCGAACCCGGCGAGCGGCGATCCCGGGTATCCGCAGACGAATGCGCCGGTTCGCCGACCGGCGGCACGGTCGACCCGGAGCTGTTCCAGCGGGATGCGGGCGAGGGCCTGGACGCCCGACATCAGCACACGTCCGGCGTCGTGGGTGTAGCGGTCGTCGAGCGCGTAGCCCGCCGGGGCGGCCTCGACCGGCACGGCCTCGTTCATCGGCTCGTTCAGCAGATCCGTCATGGTCGCTCCTCTCGGTTGCGACCATCCTGCACGACCATCGTCGCCCTCGTGGACGGCCACCGCTCACCCATGGTTCCGCCTTCGCGAGGCGTTCCCTCAGCGTCGCCGAACGGCGCACCCGGCCGATCGAGCAGCCATCGCTGCGCCACTGCCTCCAACTCTTCGTCTGACGCCGGTCCGTGGCCTACGGTGCGCCGATGGACCTCGGTGTGTGCATGGCCTCGAAGATCGACGACATCGGCTACGCGGTGCTGGCGGAAGAGCTCGGATACAGCCATATCTGGGCCGCGGACAGCCAGATGATCTGGTCCGACGTCTACGCCGTGCTCGCGCTCGTTGCGGCCCGCACCACTCGCATCAGGATCGGGACGGGCGTGGCCGTAGCCGGCACGCGTCAGGCCACCGTCACCGCAGCCGCGCACGCCACCATCAACGAGATCGCGCCCGGACGCGTGTTCTGCGGCATCGGCACTGGCAATACGGCCATGCGCGTCATGGGCCACCGGCCCATGCCGATCGCCGAGTTCGAGGCCTACATCGAAGAGCTACGCGCGCTGATGGATGGGGACGAGGCCGAGATAACCTGGCGCAAGCGCGCCTCGAAGGTTCGCCACGTCATGCCCGACTCTGGGTTCGTCGCGTTCGAGCCCCGCATCCCCCTCTACATCTCCGGCTTCGGACCCCGGGCCATGGCGCTCGCGGCGAAGCACGGCGACGGCCTCGTGATGTCCGTACCCCCGCATCCGGCCGCGGTGGAGCGGGTATGGGGACGACTCGACGCGGCTGCGGCGGCGGCCGGTCGGACCCTCGACCGCGAGCGGTTCCTCACGGCCACGCTCACGACGATGTTCGTCCTCGAACCCGGCGAGGCGGTCGACAGCGACCGGGTGAAGCAAGGTGTCGGTGCGTTCGCCATCGCCGGATTCCACTATGCGTACGAGCAGTGGCGCGAAGCAGGCAAGCCGGCGGGCTTTGGCCGTTACCCCCTTTGGGACGAGTACGTCGCGATGCTCGACGAGTGCGAGAAGACCGATCCGGAACGGCTGCATCAGCGCATCCATCAGGGTCACAACTGCTGGGTGGTGCCGGAAGAGGAGCGCTTCGTGACGAAGGAGCTGATCGAATCGTCGTGCATGGTGGGCACGGCCGAGGACCTCGCCGATCGTCTGCGCGCATTGGAGTCCGCAGGCTTGACGCAGGTGATGCTCCTGCCGCCGCTCGCCGTGAAGGAGCAGGTCCTGCGGGACGTCGCGACGAAGGTCATGCCCTTGCTGGCGTAGATCTCTACAGGGCGGCGAGATCGCTTCGTGCTCACAACCTGACGATCTTGTCGGCTCGGGCCAGCGCTACGGGGCGGTTCGACGCGGCGAGCACGGTGTAGCCGGCTGCGGCGAGGCGTGACCAGAGCTCGATCTCGGTCCCCACGTCGAGCGCGGATGTGAGGTCGTCGAGCACGAGCAGCTCCGGCTGTTGTGCCAGCGCACGCGCTGCAGCGGCGCGCTGCGCCTGCCCACCCGAGAGACGAACGCCCCGAGCGCCGACCGGCGTATCGAGACCATCAGGCAGTTCGGCCAGGTCCTTGTCGAAGGCGGCGAGTGTGACCGCGGCCAGCACGGCACCGTCGTCGAGGGTGTGGCCGAGGCGCAGGTTGTCGCGAAGGGACTCGGCGAACAATCGAGGCACCTGCGGGACGTAGGTGCACTGCGGTGGGACGAAGAAGGACGCGCGATCGGCGACGGGCGCACCGTTCCACGTCACCGTCCCGCCATCGATGTCGAGCAGACCGATGAGCGCGCGCAGGACCGAGGTCTTCCCCGACCCCACAGGCCCGCTGACGATCGTGAGCGATCCCCGCTCGAGGCCGAAGGAGATGTCGTCCAGGCCACGGTTAGAGACCGTGAGGTTGGCGATCTCGAGACGCCGCAGCGGAATGCGCTGCCGACGTTCGGGTGCTGCGGCACGCGGGCCGCCGAGGATCGGAAGCGCACGATCCTCGACGAGTCGATCGACGCCCCGCTCCCGCGGCGCCACGAGTGCGTCGAGCCGTGCCGCGGAGACCTGGAAGCGGCGCCGACCGACGACGATCCCTCCGAGTCGCATCGGCAGCCACACCATTGCGAACAGGTAGCTGGCGAACAGGGTCACGTCGCCGGCGCCCAGGTTCCGGCGCGCCGCAACCATGAGCGCGACGCCCACGAAGACGTCCGCGGCGGCGAAGTTGATCGTCCACACGACTTCGCTCCAGGTGTTGTCGCGCACTGCGGCATGCGCTCGTGCGGCGTTGAGCTCGTCGAAGCGCCGCAGCACGTCGCGGCGGGCGCCGGCCACCTTCACAGTCAGCGACGCTTCGAACGCCGCGTTCAGGAAGTCGCCGACCGCGCTCGACGTGTCGCGTGCCGTCTGCCGGAAGCGCCGCGCCAGGTTACCGATCAGCCGGTTGCCGAGGCCGACGAACACCATCGGGACGATTCCCGCTGCGGTGGCCAGCGGGTCGATGCGCGCCAACAGCAGGACGGCACCAATGCCGTAGAGCACGGCGCCGCACAGATCGACCCAGTTGTCCATGAGGAACAGCACGTCGAAGGGGTCATCGCGCAGCCGCGCCAGCATGTCGCCGACCGGCACCGTGCGAGCTCCCGCCTCGTCACCGCCGCTCGCCAGCTGGGCGTTGATCACATTCACCCGCGCCAGCGCCTTCGCCGCCTCTACGCCTTGCACGTACGTGCGATGCGCAGCCAGGATGAGCAGGGCCGCGCCCGCCTCGCTGGCCAGCAACGCGGTGATCAGCCACCAGAAGCGGGAGGAGTCGCCCCGCTTCTGGAGCTCGTCGAAGACCCGGCCGGTCAGCCATCCCGGCCCGAGTGGGGTGACGAACCACGCAATCCAGCCGACCGTGCCGAGCCAGTACCAACGGCCGCGAAATCCGGCGAGACGGGCGACCCGGGCTTCGGGGAGCGAGGTCATACGAGCTCCTCCGCTTCCTGTCCGGCCAGCCGTAAGCGCGCGTAGTGGCTGTTGTGATCGGCGGCGAGCGCCACCCGAGGACCGTGCTCGATCAGCCGTCCATCGGCGAGCACCGCGATGTCGTCGCACACCTCGAGCGTCTCGAGCCGGTGCGCGATGACCATCGCCGTGCGGCCCTCCACGAGACGGCGCATCGCCTGCGCGATCGCGGCTTGGGTCTGCGGGTCGACACGGGAGGTGGCTTCGTCGAGCACCACGAGCGCGGGGTCTCGCAGCAGTGCGCGCGAGAGGGCCAGTAGCTGGGCCTGGCCCGACGACAAACCGACACGGGTGCCGCTGTCATCGCGATTGTCCGACGCGAGGCGCGTGTCGAGTCCGTCGGGCAGCCCCGCCAGCCAGTCGCCCAGGCCGACGGCGTCGAGCGCGTCGACGACGTCGGCTCGTCGATGAGTGGCGAACAGCGTGACGTTCTCCTCGACCGTGCCCGGCAACAGCTGCACGTCCTGCGGGACCGCGGTGACGCACCGGCGCAGCGCATCGTCGTCGATCGTCGCGAGGTCGACGCCGTTCACCGTGATCCGACCACCAGACGGTGCGACGAGTCGCAATGCGAGGCGGGCCAGCGACGTCTTGCCGGAGCCGGTGCGCCCGATGACACCGAGCAGCCTCCCTGCCGGGAGGGTGAGGTCCAGGGGCGCGACGGCGGCGTTGGTACCGGCCTCGTCGTCGTAGATGAGCTCAGTACGTTCGAAGCGCAGCTCGAGTGCACCCGGTGGCATTCGTGCATCGCCAGAGGCGACGATCCGCCGTTCCTCCACGAGCTCGAAAACCCGATGCGCTGCACCGGATGCGCCCTGGGCATCCTGCAGACGCCAGGTGAGGTGGTTCACTTTGTCGGAGACCGTGGAGACGAGGCGGAACCCGAGCACCACGCCTGCGACGTCGAGCGATCCACGAGCGGCCGCGATCGCTCCATAGCCGATCATCAGCGCCTGGGCCGCGGCGATGCTGACGCGTATCGCGCCTTGCATCGCCATTTGTTCCTTCACGCGGGCACGCGCCGCGTCGACCATACGAGCGGAGCGTTCGCCGACGCGGGCCACACCATGACGACCGGCTCCCAGGGCGGCTACGTCGTCCGCTCCGGCGAGGTACTGCTCGGCCACGCTCATCACATCGGCCTCCGCGGCCCGTTCGACCACTGTCTGCGCCACCGAGCGATTCCGGAGCGCGTACGTCACCGACCCCACGAGCAGGCATGAGACGATCAGCGCCGGAGCGAGGACGGGCTCGATGACGAGGGCGACCACGATTGCACCGATGGCCAGCGCCACGATGGCGATCAACTGGGCGACGACGGTCGACAGGAATTGCGTCATCGACGTGATGTCTGCGTCGACCCGGGTCACGAGCTCGCCGGGTGTCCGGTCGCGGTGGAAGGACAGATCGGCGCGCAGGACGTAGTCCGAGAGATCGTGGCGCAGCCCGTTCGTGATGTTCCACGCCGCGATGGTCGCCCGCCACGTGACCGCGACCGTCAGCCCGGACGAGAGGAGTCCGAGGCCGGCGTAGGCCAGCGCAACCGGTACGAGACGATGAGTGGGCGCCTGTTCGATCGCCAATCGAACGAACCGGGCGAGCAGGATCGATGCCGCGAGCGGGATCGCCGTGGCGATGCTGAGGACAAGTCCGAACACCGCCACGGACCGCCACTGCGGTCGCAGGAGCGACCCGAGCAACCGCCAGGGGGAGCCGACCATTCGTGCGACCGTAGCCGCGCCCTCTCCACCGCCCGACTGATTTGCCCGCGTCGGCGCAGCGACGGTCGGCTGATGGCTCGGAAGAGCTGAGGGTGGACTATCCGAGGGAAAGCAGATGCTCAGCCCGCCGGGTGGGCATGATGAGCGGACCGATGAGGCTCACGGTTGCCGCGATCGCACCGACCCAGAACACCCTTGCGAACATGGCGTTCGAACGAGAGTCGCCGAGCACGACGAACATGGTCTGGATGCCACTGAGCGTTCCGATGTTCATCAGCGTCGAGCTCATACCGTTCGCGACGCCCAGGTCGGCCGAGTCGACTACAGCCGCGACTGCAGTCGAATAGGAAGGCGACGCCGCGCCGCTGGCGAGTCCGGACAGGATCAGGCCGACGACCACGAGCCACAAGGCCTCGTGCGCGGCGCCGGTGGCGAACACGGCCATCGATGCGACCATCAGCAGCCCGCCCCCGAGTATCAGGTTGCGCGGCCCCCATTGGGTCGACAGTCGCCCGGCGAACGGCGATGCGATCGAGAACACGGTCGGGCGGAACAGCAGCACCCAGCTGCTCGCGGCGACGCCGAGCCCGAAGACGCTCTTCAGCAGGAGCGGGGTGATGACGAACCCGCCCATGTACGCGAACTGGGCGAACGTCTGGGCGATGAGGGGCCCACTGAAGTTGCGGCGCCGGAAGTAGTC
>JAYTFI010000395.1:0-3634 GCA_043734485.1 Acidimicrobiales bacterium
GTCGTGCCCATGGGGCAGTTCTGTGCCTGTGACGCAGGAGCGACGGATGACCACGATGCACTCCGACACATCGGCTGTCAGAACGAGTAACTGCGGAGGCCCACCGGGAAGGCCGCAGATGCTCAGTCACGCCGCGTTCATCTCGAGCGATACCTCGGCCACCGCCGAGTTCTATGCCGGGTTGCTCGGCATGGAGTTGGTCGCCGCCGTCCTCGACGACAAGATCCCATCCACCGGGGAGCCGATCCCGTACTTCCATTCGTTCTTCCGAATGGGTGACGGCTCGACGATCGCCTTCTTCGAAGCGCCCGAGCTGCCTGTCCCGAGCGCCGATTCCCATCCCGCCTACGCCACGTTCCGCCACTTCGCGATGCAGGTCGAGTCGACCGCCGAGGTCGATGCGTGGGCGGTTTGGTTGACGACGAACGAGGTTGACGTGCTCGGCCCGGTCGATCACGGGATCATCTACAGCATCTACTTCCGCGATCCGGACGGAAATCGGCTGGAGATCACCACCCCGACCGACGCGAGGTGGAACGACGACGCCACCGCTGCTCGGGCGTCACTCGCCGAGTGGGAAGCGGTCAAGGCCCACGCCAAGGTCACGGGCCAGGACATGGCGTCGGTGCTGGCCGATCTCACCCGGGAACGCAGCCACCGACGTGCGTCCGAGCTGTTGGAGGCCTGAACATGGACGAGTCCCGCATCCCCAAGATCATCAGCGTCGACGACCACGTGGTCGAGCCCGCCCACGTCTGGGAGACCTGGTTGCCGATGAAGTTCCGTGAACGCGGCCCGAAAGTGGTGCGGCGCGGTGTGCGCGGGATCCAGTTCGCCGGCGCCGGTGTCTACAGGGAGGAGTTCGACGACGACTCGCCGGACAAGGCCGACACCTGGGTCTACGAGGACCTCGTCTACACCCACAAGCGGATGGTCGCCGCCGTCGGATACCCGCGCGACGAAATGACCATGACACCGATCACGTACGACGACATGCGCCCCGGCTGCTATGACCCGAAGGCCCGCCTCAACGACATGGACCTCAACTGGGTCGAGGCGTCGGCGTGCTACCCGACATTTCCGCGGTTCTGTGGCCAGACCTTTTCGGAGGGCAAGGACAAAGAGCTCGGTCACGCGTGCGTGCTCGCGTATAACGACTGGATGTTGGACGAGTGGTGCGGCGACTCCGGCGGTCGACTCATCCCGATCTGCCTGATTCCTCTGTGGGACGCCGAACTCGCGGCTGGCGAGGTGCGGCGTAACGCAGCCCGTGGGGTGCGCGCCGTCGCATTCAGCGAGATCCCGGCCCACCTCGGGCTGCCGAGCATTCATTCGCCGTTCTGGGACCCGTTCTTCCGAGCGTGCGAGGAGACGAACACCACCGTGTGCATGCACATCGGATCGTCGTCGCGCATGCCGGCCACGTCGCCCGACGCACCGCCGTCGGTCACTGCCACGCTCGGGTTCGGCGGGGCGATGATGTCGGTTGTCGACTTCCTCTGGTCGGGCCTGCTGGTGCGTTACCCAAAGCTGAAGCTGGCGTACGCCGAGAGCCAAATGGGCTGGGTACCGTACATCCTCGAGCGGATCGACGACGTCTGGGAGGACAACCAGGGATGGGCCCAGACCAAGCACATTCCCGAGCCGCCGTCGACCTATTTCCACCGCAACATGTGGATGTGCTTCTTCAAGGACCAGACCGGCATCGACAATCGCGACCGGATCGGCATCGACCGGATCACGTTCGAGACCGACTATCCGCACAGCGACTCCACCTGGCCCGACTCCCGAGCCGTGGCTGCCAAGCTGCTCGACGGGTTGACCGACGAAGAGATCTACCGGATCGTGCGAGGCAACGCGATCGACCTGTTCGATCTCCAGGGCTTTTCGTGACGGAACTCTCCTGATGGATCTGGCGTTCTCCGCGGCCGACGATCAGTTTCGCGACGAGGTCCGCACCTGGCTCGCCGAGCATGCGCCAACCGAGCGACGTCCGCACGACCTGCTCGAGGCGCGCCAGTACGACCTCGCCTGGCAGCGCCAGCAGTACGAAGCCGGATGGGCCGGCATCGGCTGGCCCGAGGCGTTCGGCGGGCGCGAGCTGCCGCTCACCCGGCAACTCATCTGGTACGAGCAGTACGCCCGCACCGGTCTGGCGCCGATCGACTCGCGGTTCGTCGGGTTGAGCCACGCCGGGCCGACCCTCATCGCTCGCGGCGACGACGCCCAGCGCGCCGACCATCTGCTGCCGATCCTTCGCGGCGACGTCGTGTGGTGCCAGGGCTTCTCCGAGCCCCAAGCCGGTTCCGACCTGGCGAGCCTGAGCGCCCGCGCAATCGTCGACGGCGACCACCTGGTGGTGACCGGTCAGAAGATCTGGACCAGCTTCGCTCCGGTCGCCGACTTCCAGGAACTGCTGGTGCGCACGAACCCTGACGTGCCCAAGCACAAGGGGATCACCTGGGTGATCTGCGACATGCACTCGCCGGGCATCGACGTGCGTCCGATCCGCACCTTGGACGACGGTCACGATTTCGCCGAGGTGTTCTACGACGAGGTCCGCATCCCGATCGCCAACGTGGTCGGCGAGATCGACAACGGCTGGAGCGTGGCGATGTCGACGCTGTCGTTCGAGCGGGGCACCGCGTTCACGATCAGCCAGGTGCAGCTGTCGTCGAACGTCGAACGCCTCATCGACCTCGCTCGCTCGCGCACGTCGATCAACGGTCGCCCGGTGATCGCCGACGAGTCGATCGCGCAGCGCCTGGCGCGAGCCCGGGCCGAGGTTGCAGCATTGCGGGCGCTCACGTACCTCAACATCTCGCGCAACGCCCGCTCGCCCCAACCCGGCCCGGCGGGGTCGATGCTGAAGGTCGAGGACGCCCGCCTCAACCAAGAGGTGTACAGGTTGGCGATGGACATCCTCGGGTTGCGGTCGTTGGAGCTCGTCGACGACGAAGACGAGACCTACTGGATCGAGCGTCACATGCTGGCTTTCGCCGCATCGATCGGTGGCGGAACGTCGGAGATCCAAAAGAACATCATCGCCGAGCGGATGCTCGGCCTACCGCGATGACCGTGGCCGCCGAGATGACCGATCGGATGACCGATCAGATGACCGATCAGATGACCGGTCACGGGAGGGTCGACCGATGGATCTGACCCTTTCCCCCGAGCAGAGCGAGATCGTCGACTCGGCCGCGGCGTTCCTACGGGGACGGCTGCCGATGACGCGCACGCGTGAGCTGCTCGACGCCGATGACAAGGTCGACGCGCCGGCGTGGGCGGAGGCCGCCGAGCTCGGTTGGTTTTCTCTCGGTCTGTCCGAGGAACGCGGTGGCGTGGGCTTCGGCCTGGCCGACGAGGCGCTGCTGTTTCGAGAGATCGGCCGGTCGCTGGCGAGTGGCCCGTTTCTGGCGACGGTCCTCGCGGCCCGGGTGGCCGTGTTCGGCGGCCGGAACGATCTGGCTGCCTCGATCATCGGTGGGCGCCAGCGGGTGGGCCTGGCGCTCGGCGGCTCGCTCGACGGCGAGATCCGCCTGCTCGACGCAACTCAGTCGCTCGCGCTGGTGCTCGCGCCGGAAGGCGCCTCGCTGGTGGAAGTTGGCGCGCTCGGCGACGTCCGGGAAGTGCG
>JAYTFI010000396.1:0-1822 GCA_043734485.1 Acidimicrobiales bacterium
ATCGCCGTTGCCGAGCGGGTGCTCATGCGTAACCGGCCCAAGGAGTCCTTGGCATGAGGTCGACCGCAACGTCTGGCTCACCCGCGGCCGACATAGCCACCGTCGAATGCTCGGGTGTGCAGAAAGTCTTCAATGTGGGCAGGACCAATCAGGTCGACGCGCTCGTCGACATCGACCTCACCATTGCGCCGGGCACATTCGTCTCGTTGATCGGGCCGTCCGGCTGCGGCAAGTCCACACTGCTCCGCCTCATCGCCGACCTCACCCGGCCGAGCGGTGGTGCCATCAAGGTCAACGGCAAGTCGGCCAAACAGGCCCGCCTCGACCAGGACTACGGCATGGCCTTCCAGCAAGCGGGCCTGTTCGAGTGGCGCAAGGTCCATCGCAACATCGAGCTTCCCCTCGAGCTGCGGGGCTGGTCGAAGGAGAAGCGCAGGGCCCGATCGGCCGAGATGCTCGAACTCGTGAAGCTTCCGGAGTTCGGCAACCACTACCCGTGGGAGCTGTCCGGCGGCATGCAGCAGCGCGTCGCGATCGCCAGAGCGCTTGCCGTCGACCCGCCGCTGCTTCTCATGGACGAGCCGTTCGGCGCGCTCGACGAGATGACCCGTGAGCACATGCAGGGAGAGCTCACCCGCATCTGCGCGACGACCGGCAAGACCGTCGTGTTCGTCACCCACTCGATTCCCGAGGCTGTCTACCTGTCGGACCGCGTCGTCGTGATGTCGCGCCGGCCCGGTCGCATCACCCGTCTGGTCGACGTCGACCTCGGTGACCGGGTCGAGGACACCCGCGAGAGCAGTGAGTTCTTCAAGAAGATCACCGAGGTACGGGAGGCGCTGCGGGGCTCCGAGATGGGCACCGGAGCGCACGGAATCGAGGACCGGTGAGCGCCCGATCCGTGTCGCAACGACTTTCCCGCACTGCGCCTCCGATCATCTGGGGCGTGGTGTTCCTGGTCGCCTGGGAGCAGTTCGTGAAGTGGCGCAAGATCAAGCCGTTCGTACTGCCCCAGCCGAGCCGGATCTGGGAGCAGCTGCGTGTCAACAGGACGGGCATCATCAACACGGCGAAAGCGACCGGCACCAATGCGCTCATCGGTCTGATCGTCGGGGCGGTCCTCGCTGTTGTCGTGGCGCTCGTCGCGCAGCGGTTCGTCACCGTGAAGGGTGTGCTCTCGCCGGCCGCAGCTGCGCTCAACACGATGCCGATCGTCGCCCTGGGGCCGATCTTCTACAACCTTTTCGGTGCCACCAGCGACGTGCCGCGGCGCTTCGTGGTCGCCCTCGCCGTGTTCTTCCCCGTGTTCGTGAACATGCTGAAAGGGCTGACCCAGATCGACCCCGTGCACGAGGAGCTCATGCGCTCCTATGCGGCTTCCGGCGGGAGCTTCCTGCGCATGGTCCGGCTGCCGAACTCGATGCCGTTCCTGCTCACCGGCGTGCGCATCGCCGCGTCGCTGTCGGTCATCGCCGCCGTCGTGGTCGAGTACTTCGGCGGTCTGCAGAACGGGCTCGGCTCGCGGGTCAGCTCGGCCATGAAGCTGAGCGCCACGGCCAAGGCATGGGCCTACATCGCCGCTGCGTGCGCAATGGGACTGCTTTTCTACGTCGGTGCCCTCGTCCTCGAACGACTCGTCATGCCCTGGCAGGCCAAGCGCCGCGCGAGCGCGCTGGCCTGACCGCAATTGCTCTTCCCGTAATCCACCACCAGCCAACACACCCTTAAGGGAGCATATGAAGACCAGCAAGCTGATCCGAACCGCCGCCGCGTTGAGTGCCGTCGCACTCGTCGCCGTCGGCTGCAGCAAGGACAAGGCCGC
>JAYTFI010000397.1:0-2747 GCA_043734485.1 Acidimicrobiales bacterium
CGAGCCCGCGACCGAGATCGAGCGGATGGGCGGCGGCCACATCCATCGCACCTGGTCGGTTCAGACCGGGATCGAATGGTTCGTCTGCCAGGCCGTCAACGAACGGGTCTTCCGTGACCCCGATGCGTGCGAGGAGAATCTGCGCCGCATCGACGACCACTTCCGGGGGCAGGACGAGGTGCGGGTTCCGACGCTCCGCCGGACGGCCGAGGGCAGGGTGCAGCACCGAGCTATCGACGGGACGCTTTGGCGGGTGGCGGACTTCGCGGTCGGCACGCTTCCCGGAACCACCGCGCGCTCAGCGACTGAAGCCGAGCGGTCCGCCATTGCCTTCGGAACCTATGCGCGCGTACTGCAGTCGCTGCCGGGCGGCCCGCTTCGCGAAACGCTGCCGGGCTTCCATGACCTGCCCGCGCGCGTGCGTCGCTTCGAAGCAGTTGTAGCCGACGACCCGCGGCATCGTGGATGCGAATCGGCGGCCTGCGTCGCGGTGGCCCGACGACTGCACGGGCTCGTGCTCCCTGGCGCGGCCGAGATCGCTGCGCTCCCGCGCGTCGCCGTGCACAACGACGCCAAGGTGGCGAACGTCCGCTTCGATGCTGTCTCCGGCATAGTCCGCTATGTGGTCGATCTCGACACAACCATGCCCGGGTCCGTGCTCTTCGACATCGGCGAGCTGCTCCGGACGGCGGCCATCGATGCGGACGAAGACACTGCGGATCTCGATTCCATACGCGTGCATATGGATCGGACAGAGGCCGTCGTGGTCGGGTTCTCGCAGGGTGCGCAACGGGCGCTTGATGCGGATGGCCGCCGGCTGCTGCCCATCGCCGGTCCGCTCATGACGCTCGAGAACGCGACCCGTTTCCTCACCGACCACCTCGAAGGCGACCCGTACTACGCGATCGCCTACCAGGGGCAGAACCTGGCCCGGGCACGCGCCCAGCTCCGGGTGGTCGAGGTCCTGCTCGACGCGCACGACGTCATCGCCGCTGCGGCCGCGGCGGCATCGGGCTGAGTTCGCTCTTGCTCCGCACGGCGAGGGAACGAAGCCTGGAGTCGCAAACGCGCCGGCCGGCGCGAAACCGACTGCAGGGTCATCGGATGTTCAGGGTGCGGCAACGGTCGACTGGTAGACCACCTGCATGCGCATACTGGTGACGAACGACGACGGCATCGACTCGGAAGGTCTACGCGTCCTGGCCCGCGCCATGACACGGTTCGGTGATGTCGTCGTGGCCGCACCCGACACGGAGTACTCGGGAGCTGGGGCCGCCCTCGGTGCACTGCACATCGTCCAGCCCGAGGTGCACCGCCGTTTCATCGACGGCGTGCCCGAGTCATGGTCGGTCACCGGCCCGCCCGCCCTGTGCGTCATGTTCTCGAGGCTGGGTGTGTTCGGGCCGCCCTTCGACCTCGTCGTTTCCGGCATCAACCCGGGTGCCAACGTGGGCCGCTCGGTGTATCACTCGGGCACGATCGGTGCCGCGCTCACGGCCCGCAACGGCGGCGTGAGCGGGGTCGCGATCAGCCAGGCCGTGCGCGACTTCGGTGTGGAGGGCCAGGGTTGGGACGAGATGTTGGAAGGACAGTTGTGGGACTCCGCGGCGATGGTCGCCGGAGTGGTCGTCGGCGCACTTGTGGCGGATCTGCCGACCGAACCCGTCGTCGTCAACGTCAACGTCCCCAACCTGGAGGTGGCCGAGATGAAGGGCTGGCGGCGCACGATCGTCGGCACCGTTCCGCCCCGCGCCATGGCCGGCGCCGTCCTCGAACCGAAGCTCGGCCACGACAATGCGTTCAAGGTGAAGATGAGCTGGGGTGAACCCGTCACGCTGCCGATCGAGACCGATGGCGGGTCTGTGGAGAACGGTGAGGTGTCGATCACGTTCCTCAGCCGCCTTTCGGGTGACGAATTGCCGATGACCGACGCCGAACATGCCCTCGAGGCGCTACTCAGCCGCACGCGCTGAGGATCCACCTGAGCGAAGGGCATATGCACAGGCCGTTCCCAGGTTGCTAGCGGATTCGACGGCACTAGGGTCGGCGGGCACGACCTGATCGGGGGTGTGCATGTCGAATGTCGAATCTCAGAGAACGGCGACGGACTCCACCTCACGTTCGGCACGTCTCCGCTCCCGCTGGACGCTCATCGCGCTCGCCGTCGCCGCTGCGCTCGTCGCCTACTACGTCACGTACGGACGCACTTCCTCACCGAAGACCCTGACGCAGGCAGAGGTCACGAGCACGGCCCAGAGCATTGTCGACAAGGCGCTCGCGAAGGCCGCGTCGACGCCTGCCCGTTCGGTCGCGGTGTACAAGGCCATCGGTCCCTCGCTGGTGGTGATCCGCACCAACGGGGCCGGCGACGCCGCCCCTGACACCCCTGACACCCCGAACACCCCTGACACCCCTGACACCGCAGCGACCCCGAACACGAAGTCCTTCTCCACGCCAACGGTGCCCGGTACTGAGAAGAAGTTCGGCCTCGGCACCGGTGTCGTCATCAACGACAAGGGCGCCATCCTCACCGCCAACCACGTCGTCGCCGGTGCCATATCGATCCGCCTCACGTTCGCGGATGGGACCACCACATCGGCCACGATCCTGTCGCAGGAGCCCAAGCAGGACATCGCCGTCCTCATGCCGGACAAGGCACCCTCCGTCATCGTGCCGGCGGTCATGGGCGGCGGAGTGCAGGTCGGCGACGAGACGTACGCGGTCGGCCATCCGCTGGGCCTCACGAG
>JAYTFI010000398.1:0-1541 GCA_043734485.1 Acidimicrobiales bacterium
CGCGACCTGATGTGCCGCGACCAGGGCGGCCACGATCGCTCCGGCGCTGGTGCCGGCCACCCGCGGGAAGACATACCCGCTCCCGCTCAGCGTCAGGACCGCACCCACCAGACCGATGCCCTTGACACCGCCGCCCTCCAGCACCAAGTCGACCTTGGGCCGGTCCGAACCTTCAAAGGCAACCACGACAACTCCTCACGCAACAAGGACAAGTGTGTGTACGACAACTCTGCCCGGGGACGACGCCGCTCTCAACGCCACCCCGGGACAGCGCCAGGACCGAGCCTCCCTTTACCCCAGCATGGCAGGACGACCGTCCCGAAAGCCAGTGTCAACTGCACGCTCCTTCGGCATCAAGGCGGTGGAACGCGACCCTAACGATCGCTGCAGGGGGATCCGCCTACGGACACCGAGCTCGGTCTTGATGCGTCCGGCCAGCATTCGGCTTCCGGGATCTCAGTGGGGCGTCGGCAATGGCCGTACGATCGCTTGGACCGCCCACGACGATGAGTTTTCGTCTCGCGATCGGTCACTAGCTGTGGCGGAGCAGCCTGCTGGAGGAAGGAGAGCGCGATGTCAAGCTCAATGGTGAACTTCATCGCGATCATCGCGATCATCGTCCATCGCTCCGGTGCGATGAGCTTGAAGCCATGCCGATCTACTCGATGAGCGTCTCGGTGGACGGCTTTATCGCAGACCGGGCAGGCGCGTTCGGGTGGACAGCCCCTAACGAGGAGCAGTTTCGTTTCCACATCGCGCAGACACGCGAGCTCGGCGGACATCTGTGCGGCCGGAGGCTTCACGAGACCATGCTGCCGGGGGAGACGGATCCGTCGATGCGCGACAACGAGCTCGGGGCCGCGTTCGCCGACGTCTGGTGCGCTATCCCGAAGGTCGTCCTCAGCCGCACGCTTGACAGCGTTCAGGGCAACGCCCGGCTCGCCGAGGCGTCTGTGGGCGAGGAGGCCGCTGCGGCGCTCGACGCGACCGACAAGAACGTCTCGATCGGCGGCGCCGCCCTGGCCGCGGCAGCGATCGAGCTCGGTCTCGTCGACGAGCTGCGCATTTTCCGCAATCCCGTCGTCGTCGGTGGCGGCACGCCCTTCCTGCCGCCAGTCACCAAAGACGTTCGGCTAGACCTGGTCGAGACCAGGACGTTCGGCTCGCGCGTGATCTACGAGCGCTAGGGCGCCCCCGCGATGAGCCGGGCTGACACCGCTGCCCGAGTCATCAGCGCCTCGCCGGAGCGGGTATTCGCCGCGCTGACCGACCCCAACGCGCTTGCCGTGTGGCTACCGCCCGACGGATGACCGGTCGGTTCGTTGACCGACGTCGTTTCGGGTCCCTGGCTCGGCCGGCGCACCGCCATACTTTTGGCATGGATGATGTGGCTGTGCGGTGAATGGACATCGGCTACTTCGTGCGCCCCCGGAACAGACGTGCACCGCAGTGCCGCGCGTCGAACCCTGCCTGGGCTACCTGGTCGTCCATCCCGAAGGGCACTCTCCTGTTCGACAGCCGGCATGGGGTCCGACCCTCGC
>JAYTFI010000399.1:0-5087 GCA_043734485.1 Acidimicrobiales bacterium
CACCAACGGCATCCCCGCCATCGAGGACGGCTACGTGATCGGCGGCGAAGCGAGCGGCCAGCCGATGCAGATCCCGGTCGTGGACATCGTCGAGATCGGTGCCGGCGGCGGCTCGCTGGCGCGGCTCGACGACCTCGGTCTGCTGAAGGTCGGCCCACAGTCGGCCGGCGCCGAACCGGGGCCGGTCTGCTACGGACGCGGGGGCATCCAGCCAGCCGTCACCGACGCCGACCTCCTCCTCGGCCGCCTCGATGCCGGCTACTTCCTCGGCGGCGACATGGCCCTCGACACGGCGGGCGCGTCCGAAGCCATGGCCAAGATCGCAAGCGCGCTGAACACTTCGATCGCTGACGCGGCGGCCGGTGTGGCCGAACTGGTCGATCAGAACATGGCGGCAGCGGCGCGCATGCATGCGGTGGAACGCGGCGTCGATCTGCGGGGCGTGAGCCTCATCGCGTTCGGTGGTGCCGGGCCCGTCCACGCCTGCGGGGTAGCCGAACTGCTCGAGGCGCCACAGGTCGTGTTCCCCGTGAATGCGAGCGTGCTGTCGGCGTTCGGCTCGCTTGTGTCCCCGGTTCGTATCGATGTCGCCCGCAGCCTTGTGCGATTGCTGGCCACCCTCGATGAGGGCGAGCGCGACGTGGTGCTCGACGAGCTGCGGGCCGAGGGCCGTCGCGTGCTGAGTTCGGCCGGTGTGGCCGACGACGCCATCAACTTCCGCTACGGCCTTGATGCCCGGTATGCCGGGCAGGGGCACGAGATCACACTGTGGCTGGGCGAGGGCGACACGTTCCCGGTGACCCGTGACGAGATCGCGCAGCACTTCGAGGACGAGTACCGCAGGGTCTACGGGCTCGCCATCCCGGGCGTGCCGGTCGAGGCGGTCACGTGGCGGCTCTCGGCCTACGCGCCCCCGCCGACCTTTGCCGAGATAGCCGTGACCGCTGCTGCGTCGAGTGTGCCGACGCCGATCGGGACGCGATCCGTCCGCCTCACCCGCGGCGGAGCCGTCGATGTGCCCGTCTACCGGCGGACCGACCTCGGTGCAGGGTCCCGGTTCCACGGGCCGGCCATCGTCGAGGAGCGCGAAACGACGGCAGTGATCCGGGCCGGATGGGCCTGCGAGGTCCTGCCCGACGGGGTGATCCTGGCGAAGTTCGAGGGTGCCAAGGTTACGCCCGACGTCGCGGCGGCGGTCGCGGTGAGCGAGGTCGCGGTGAACACCGCAGGCGCCGCGCCCGCGTTCGATCCGATCGAGCTGGAGGTCCTGTGGGCCTCGCTCATCTCGACCGTCAACGAGCAGGCCCGCGCCCTGCAGCGTGCCGCGTTCAGCCCCATCGTGCGTGAGGCCGGTGACCTCGCCAACGGCCTGTTCGACCGCGCCGGCCGCATGGTCGCACAGGCCATCACCGGCACGCCCGGCCACATCAACAGCCTGGCCATGGCCGTCGCCCACATCCTCGAGACGTACCCACCCGACTCGCTCGCCCCGGGTGACGTCGTCATCACGAACGATCCGTACAAGACGGCCGGGCAGCTGCTCGACGTCACCGTGCTCGTCCCCGTGTTCAAGGGCACCCGGGTGATCGCGTTCTTCGGTTCGACCATCCACCATACCGACGTGGGCGGCTACGGCATCGGTGCGGGTGCGCGCGACGTGTTCGAGGAGGGCCTGTGGATCCCGATCTGCAAGCTCATGAACGCCGGGCAGCGCAACGATGACGTGTGGCGATTCATCCTCTCGAACGTGCGCCAGCCCGACCACATGGCCGGCGATCTCCACGCGCAGATGGCCTCGGCCGAAGTCGGCGCGCAACGTCTACTTCGTCTGTGCACAGATCATCACCTGGCCGACATCGAGGCGCTCGGCGAAGAGATCATCCAGCGGTCCGAGCACGCCACCCGCCAGTCGATCCGAGCGTTGCCGGCGGGGACGCACCGCGCCACGTCGATCCTGGACCTGGCCGACGGTTCGGAGATCGTGATCGCCGTCGCCGTCACGATCGACCCCGTGCTGGGCGAGATCCTCGTCGACTACGACGGTTCGTCGGACGCGAGCCCGTTCGGCATCAACGTGGTGAAGAACTACACGCACGCCTATACGACGTTCACGATACGGGCCATCCTCAACCCCGACGTGCCGAACAACGCGGGCTCGCTCGCGCCGATCCGCATGGAGGCACCCGTCGGCTCCATCGTCAACGCGGTCAGCCCGGCGCCCTGCACGGCCCGTCACGTGGTGGGCATGTTCCTGCCCATGCCCATCCTGCGGGCGCTCGGCGAGGTGCTACCCAATGCGGTGATGGCCGAAGGCGCAGCCGCGGTCTGGACCATGCAGGTGAGCGGCAAGCACGATGACGGGCGGCCCTTCATCACGGCGATGTTCACGTACGCGGGCGGTGTTGGCGCGCGATTCTCGAAGCCGGGTCTCTCGGCGACGTCCTACCCGACCGGGGTCGCGGCCGTGCCCGTCGAAGTGGTCGAAGCGTCCGCGCCGATCCGCTTCCTGCGTAAGGAGTTGCGGGTCGGCTCGGGAGGTGCGGGCCGCGAGCGGGGCGGCGACGGTCAGATCGTGGAGTTCACCGTCGACACCGAAACGCCCTGGGTACTGAACGCGGTGACCTCACGGCTCGCCCGCGGACCGGCCGGGCTCTTCGGAGGTTCGCCGGGAGCGTCGGGAACCTTCACCGTGAACGGCGAGCCGATCGTGAGCCAGGCCCGGGTGACGCTGCAGCCCGGCGACGTGGTGCGCCTCGAACTACCCGGCGGCGGCGGGTACGGCACTCCGGCATGACCGGCCCTGCAGCTGCCGCAACCTTTGCTTCCCATTGGCGGCGCGCCGTCGGCGCGGTCGGCGACCGGCCCTTCCTCACGTGGGAATCGCGCGAGGGTCGAGTCCATACGTGGACGTACGAGTCGTTCGACTCGTTGGTCCAGCGCACCGCCGGCGGGTTGGCCGCTCACGGTGCGATTGCGGGCGATGCGGTCCACCTCGTGCTCGCCAACTCGCCCGCGTTCGTGGCGACCTGGCTGGCCGCGATGCAGCTCGGCGCGTGGATCGTGCCGAGCGACCCGTTTGCGCCGGCTGGCGAGCTCGGCGGCCACCTCTCGAGAACATCAGCGCGCATAGGGATCTGTTCGAGCGACCGAGTGGACACCTATCGGAACGCCGTCGGTGACCGGGCCACCGACCTGATCGCGGTCGACGAAGACGACACAACGCTCGATGTGCTGGCCGGCCCGCCGGTCGCCTCTTCGCCTCCCGGCCCGCTCGACCGCGCCGCAGTGATGTTCACCTCGGGCACCACGTCCGCCCCCAAAGGCGTCGTCATCACGCAGGCGAACTACGCGTTCGCGGGCGACGTGATGGCCTCCGCAGCTGCCCTCACGCCGGCCGATCGGTGCCTCGTCGTGCTGCCCCTGTTCCACGCCAACGCGCAGTACTACTCGTTCGCCGCGGCCATCAGCGCCGGCGCCTCCGTCGTGCTCATACCCGCGTTCTCGGCCAGCGGCTTCCTCGCCCAGGCGGCCCGCCACGGGGCAACGCACGCATCACTGTTCGCCGCCCCGCTGCGCATGATCCTGGCGAAGCAACCCCCGCCGGAGCCGTCGATCGCGCTTCGTCACTGCTGGTTCGCCCAGGACATCGCGGCCGAACAGCATGCCGAGCTGACCCGCCTCTTCGGCTGCGCGCCGCGCCAGTTGTACGGCATGACCGAGACGATCCCGGCCGTTCTCTCCAGCCCCGCGCTGAGGGCCCGGCACGACGCGATCGGCGGCCCGACGCTCGGCTGCGCGGTCCGTCTCGCGGCCCTCGGCGCGAACGAGCACCCCGAGATCCAGGTCGGCGGCCGACGCGGCGTGGAGCTGTTCGCCGAATACCTAGACGACCCCGCGACGACGGCCGAATCGTTCACCGCCGACGGCTGGTTCCGCACGCGCGATCGGGCATGGACCGATGAACACGGCGAATGGCACTTCGCCGGACGCAACGCCGACGTGTTGAAGGTGGCAGGCGAGAACGTGTCGACGGTCGAGATCGAGGCTGTCCTAAGCGCGCATATCGATGTGCTCGAGGCCGCGGTGATCGGTGAGGCCGACCCGATGCGTGACGAGGTCCCGATCGCGTTCGTGGTCGCGGCACCACACGTCGATCACCTCGACATCGACGCATTGCACCAGTGGTGCGAGGAGCGGCTCTCCAAGGTGAAACGACCGAGACGCATCGAGATCGTCGAGGAACTCCCCCGGACCTCAGTCGGCAAGATCCGCAAGTTCCTCCTGCGTACGCCGGCCCATGTCGGGCCCGAATCACCGCCACGACACGAAACCGAAACACGAACCGGATAGGAAGGCGACCGATGCCCCACAACGAGCAGACCCGCAACCCCGCTCCGCTGTTCGGCCCCGAGATGTTCCGAGCGTTCGACGACTCGGTGCTACCAACAGAGTCGGCGAGCACGCTGCCACCGGTGCTCTACACCAGCGACGAGTTCCTCGACTTCGAGCGCGAGGCGATCTTCGCCCACGAGTGGCTGTGCCTCGGCCGCACCAGCCAGGTGCCCAACGCAGGCGACTTCACGACGGTGAACATGTGCGGCGAGGCGCTGATCATCGCCCGCGACAAGTCCGGCGAGGTCCGTGTGATGTCGGCCGTCTGCCAGCACCGCGGCATGCTCGTGGCCGAGGGGAGGGGCAACTGCGGAACCTTCAAATGCCCCTACCACCACTGGATCTACGGGCTCGACGGTCGGCTCCTGGGTGCGCAGTCGATGGAGCGTGCCGTCGGCTTCGACAAGGCCGACTGGGGCCTGCCGGTGCTGCGCAGCGAGGAGTGGCACGGCTTCCTCTTCGTGACTTTCGACGAGGCCATCGCGCCGCTCGCACCCCGAATGGCCGCCTTCGAACCGCTGATCGCGAACTTCGACCTCGACGAGTGCGTCGGCCGCCCGACCACCGATCACTATCCCGCCATGCCGTGGAACTGGAAGGTGATGTTCGAGAACTTCAACGACGGCTACCACGCCAACAAGCTGCACGCCGGCGTCCACGACTTCTGCCGCAGTGAGGATGCCGCCTTCCCGGTC
>JAYTFI010000400.1:0-13545 GCA_043734485.1 Acidimicrobiales bacterium
TGAGTGCAGGCGGGATGCGCACCGGCGTGGTGTCGCCGTCCGGAACCGGCCGCATCCACATCTCCCGCATGATGCTCGCGTAGTAGAAGAACGCGATCACCGAGTTGACGGCGCCGATCACCGCAAGGGCTATGGCCCAGGAGTTGCCTGCGTCGAGCAGCGACTTGAACACGAACAGCTTCGCCCACATGCCCGCCATCGGTGGGATACCGGCGAGGGAGAACATGAAGATCGTCATCAGGACGGCCGGCACCGGCGCGTAGCTGAACAAGCCGCCATAGCTCGAGATCTCGCCGCTGCGGGTCTTGCGGGCGATGGCGATCACCATGGCGAAGGCGCCGAGGTTCATCAGCGCGTAGACCATGACGTAGAGCACGACCGCATTGAACGCGCTCTTGTTCGCCGACTCGTTCGTACCGACCACGGCGAAGGGGGCGAGGATGAACCCGGCCTGCGCGATCGAGCTGTATGCGAGCATACGGACGATGTTGGTCTGCTTGAGGGCGACGAGGTTCCCGACGATCATGGTGGCTGCGGCGAGCACCCAGAAGATCGGCTTGTAGACGTCGGACCGGCCCAGGAAGCCGTAGAACACGAGTTGCATGAGGGCTACGAAACCGGCGGTCTTCGAGGCGACGGACAGGAACGCGGTGACCGGCGTGGGAGCGCCTTCGTACGTGTCGGGAGCCCATTGGTGGAATGGCACGGCCGAGACCTTGAACGCGAAGCCGACGATGATGAGGAAGATGCCTGCGGTAAGGACCGGCGTGGTTCCGCCCGCGCCCACCTTGACTGCGATGTCCCCGAGAATTGTGGTGCCGGTGACGCCGTAGACGAGCGACATGCCGTAGAGCATCACCGCACTGGCCACCACGCCGAGGAGGTAGTACTTCATCATCGCTTCGTTGGACTTCAGGTCCCGTTTGCGCCAGCCCGCGAGGAGGTAGCCCGGGATCGACAGCGTCTCGAGGGCGATGAAGATCGTGATGAGGTCACGCGAGGACGCCATGACCACCATGCCGAGGATCGAGCACAGAAGGAGGAAGCTGAATTCACCCTCGTAGTAATCGCCGTCGGCGAGGTAGTTGGACGACATCAGCAGCACGATGTAGCCGCTGATGAGGAACAGCGCCTTCATCACGAGAGCGAAGTTGTCGACCACGTATGCGCCGCCGAACATCGAACGATCACCGCCGTCGACGGCCAGGGTGAGGATGGGAATCAGTGAGAGCGCCACGCCGGCACCGGCGATGGTGGTGATGAGGTGCTTGCGCGTCTCGTCGAGGATGAGGTCGGCGATCAGCACGCCGAGAGCCACCACCGTCAGCACGATCTCCGGCGCGAGCGCGTGGTAATCGAGGTGCGGCGCGGTGAACGAGTCCGCAGCCGAGAGGACGTTGCCGACGAGCGCGGCAAGAACGGCGAGCATCAGTCGTTCAGCCCCCGAAGATCTTGGAGATCGTGTGCACCGCGGGGTCGGTGACGCTGAACATGATGCGCGGCCAGAGGCCGAAGCCGACGATGCCGATCAGAAATGGCGTCCACGCAATCCACTCGGTGGTCTGGACGTCCTCGAACTCGTGCCCTTCCCACTCGGCCTTCTGCGTGCCGAACGCAGTGCGCTGATAGAGCCACAGGAGGTAGCCGGCGGCGAAGACGGTACCCACGGATGCAACGACCATCAGGCCGCGGTACAGGTTGACATTCAGACCGTCGGCCGGGCTGTACGCCGACAGGATGGCCGGGAACTCACCCCAGAACCCGGCCAGACCGGGCAGTCCGAGCGAGGCCATGGAGCAGAATCCGAGCACCCAGCCGAGCTTCGGCATCGTCTGCAGCAGACCACCGAGACGCTTGATCTCGAGCGTGTGGAACCGTTCTTTCACCGAGCCGGCGCAGAAGAACAGCATGCCGGTGATGAGGCCATGGGCGACCATGCCATAGAGCGCGGCGTTGATGCCGTAGCTGGTGAGCGTGGACACGCCGAGCATCACGTAGCCCATGTGGGCCACAGACGAGAAGGCGATGAGCCGTTTCATGTCGGTCTGGGCCAGGCAGCCGAGCGCGCCGTAGATGATGCCGATGGCGGCCAGGACCCCAATGACCGGGGCCCAGCTCTTCGCCGCTTCGGGGAGGATCGGGATGGCGATCTTGATGAACCCGAACGTGCCGAGCTTCAGGAGCACCGCAGCGAGAAGCACCGAGCCCACCGTCGGCGCCTCGGTATGGGCGTCGGGGAGCCACGTATGGAACGGGAACATCGGCACCTTGACGGCGAACCCGAGGAAGATCCCGCCGAAGATGAGCAGCTGCGTGTTGTGCGGGATGTTCGCCGTCTTCACGTTCGCCATCAGCTCCGCGATGTCGAAGGTACGACCGGCCTTGAAGTACAGCGCAAGGAAGCCGAGGAGCATGAAGGCCGACCCGAACATCGTGTACAGGAAGAACTTGATCGACGCATATTGACGATTGGGACCGCCCCAGACACCAATCAGGAAGTACATCGGCAGCAGCGTCAGCTCGAAGAACACAAAGAAGAGGATCAGGTCCTGGGCCACGAACACGCCGTTCATGCCGGTCTCGAGGATCAGCATGAGGGCCAGAACGGCCTTCGGGTTGTGCGGCTCCGGCCAGTGGTTCCAGCTGTAGATGATGCAGAGGATGACGACGACCGACGAAAGGGCCAGCATCGGCAGCGAGAGACCATTCACGCCGATGTGGTAGCGGGCGTTGATGATGTCGATCCAACGCTTGTTCTGGACGAACTGCAGGCCTGAGGCCTTTCTGCCGTAGTTGAAATCGAGCAGCACAAGACCGGTGAGCACAAGCGTCGCGAGAGCGAACCCGAGCCCGACGATCTTCTGGCTCTCCTCGTCGGCTTTGCGGATGAGCATGACCGCGAGCGCGCCGATGAACGGCAGGAACACAATGAGGGTGAGCCCCCAACTATCCAGGAAACTGTTATTCATGGCGGTAGCCGGGTTCTCCTATACGAAGAGGACGAGCGCAAGGGCGATGAGGCCGGTGGCGCCTAGGAAGATGGCGGCATAGTTCTGGACCTTGCCGTTCTGCAGAGTGCGAAGAACGCCGCCGCCGGCCGAGGCGGTAAGGCCCGAGCCGTTGACGATGCCGTCGACACCTTTTTGATCGATGACCTCGTAGACGACCTTGCCGGTCGCGACTGCGCCCTTACCGAACGAGTTGACGATGCCGTCGAGGACGTTCTGATTGACCCAGTACGCAGCCTGCGCGATCGGCCCCTTGATCCCGTTGATCACGATGCCGGTCCACAAATGGTCGAGGTAGTACTTCTCTTTGAGGAACGTGTGTCCGGCCCGTGCGAGTCGGAAGCGCCGCACGATGCCGAGATCGCCGGCGAACACCTTGTTGTACAAGTAGCCGACGACGAGGCCGCCGATGCCACAGGCCGAGGCAACTAGGGCGAGCCAGCCGCTGAAGCCGTGCTCGAAGCCGCGTTTGATGACGGTGTCTTCGATGGTGATGTTCTCGGTCCACTTCCCGAACCACTGACCGCCGTGGAAGATGTGGAGCGGCAGGTTGACGAAGCCGACGATGGCGGCCATCACAGCGAGGGCGATGAGCGGACCGGTGATGAGGCCTGGCGACTCGTGCGGACCGTCATGCGCTGCGTGCAGGTCGTGCTCGCCATGGGCTTCCGCCGCATGCGCCCCGACCAACAGCGGGTTGGCGTGCGCGTCGTGCTCGTCGAGCACCTCGTGCTCGTCGAGCAGATCATGTGCACCGTGCGTGTCGTGCTCGTCATGGAACAGATGCAACCGGTTCTCGCCCTCGAACGTTTTCCAGTACACACGGGTCATGTAGCAGGCGGTCATGAACGAGCCGATGAGCCCGGCTGCGAGCGCGAAACCGAACCCGTTCTTCCACGCCCCGAGCAGGATCTCGTCCTTCGACCAGAAACCCGAGAGGGGAAAGATGCCGGCGAGCGCGAGGAAGCCGACGAGGAACGTCGCCCACGTCTTCGGCATGTACTTGCGCAGCCCGCCCATGCGTTCCATCTCGAAGCTGTGGTGGCTACCCGAGTGCGAGATGGAACCGGCCGCCTGGAACAGGAGGGCCTTGAAGAACGCATGCGTGACGAGGTGGAAGATGGCGCCGGTCCAGGCGCCGACCGAAAGGCCCATCACCATGTAGCCGAGCTGCGAGACCGTTGAGTACGCAAGGACCTTCTTGATGTCGGTCTGTACGAACGCGAGACCGGCCGCCATCAAGAGGGTGATCGAGCCGATCCAAGCGCCAAGGTTCATGCCCCCGGCATGGATCGAGAACCCGGCCCAGAAGACGCCGTACATGCGACCGAACAGGTAGACGCCAGCGACGACCATCGTGGCCGCATGGATCAGCGCCGACGCCGGGGTAGGACCGGCCATGGCGTCGGGGAGCCAGGTGTGGAGCGGGAACTGGGCTGACTTGCCGACCACGCCGGCGAACAGGCAACACGCCGCGACGAGCAGCAGGCCGTGGCTGACCGTGCCGCTGAGCGCGACCTCGTTGATCTTTGCGATGTCGAACGAGTTGCCCGCCATGAAGAACGTGATGACGATGCCGATGAGCAGGCCGATGTCGCCGACGCGGGTAGTGAGGAACGCCTTGACGGCCGCGCTGCTGTTCGGTGTCTCCTCCCACCAGTGGCCGATGAGAAGGAACGAGCAAAGGCCCATTACCTCCCACCCGAACAGGATGCCGAGCGTCGTTGCGCTCTGCACCATCCAGAACATCGCAGCGGTGAAGAGGTTCAGCGACGCGAAGTAGTGGGTGAAGCGGATGTCGCCGCGCAGGTACTCGATGGAAAAGACGTGGACCGTGAGCGAGATGAACGCGACCACGAAGAGCATCGCCACCGTGTAGCCGTCGACATGGATGCCGAGCCCGATGTTGATATTGCCGTCGCGATACCAGCTTGTGATCTTCTCGACCGGCTGACGCAGGCCGCCGCCCCCGTTGGCCGCCTCAGCGAGATGCACCATGAAGCGGTTGAGACCGCCGCCGAGGTTCCGCAGCGCTTCGCCCTCAGTGCCTTCGACGACGGCATGGACCGGACGGTTCACCCACTGCACAACAGCGACGATCGACAGCACGAAGCTGACCACGATCGCCCCGGTGCCGACCTCGGCGCCTTTGTACGGCAGCCGCTTCCCGAAGAACAGGGTGATGACGAACGCGCCCGCCATGAGCGCGGGGAGCAACCAGACCAGACCGAGCATGCGCCTAGCCCTTCATCTCGGAGACGGCGGTCAAATCGACGCTCTGACGGTTCCGGTAGATCAGCAAGACGATGGCGAGACCGACTCCCACTTCGGCGGCCGCAACCGCTATCGCGAACAGCGCGAACACGTGACCGATCGTGTTGTTGTTGTAAATCGAGAACGCGATCAGGTTCATGTTGACCGAATTGATCATGAGCTCGACCGACATCAGCACGAGCACGGCATTCTTGCGGGCAAGGACGCCGTAGATGCCGCAGCAGAACACAAAGGCCGAGAGGATGAGGAACTGGTTGAGCCACATGCGGCGCTCAGTCCCTTCTCGCCACGACAACCGCGCCGACGAGTGCGGCGAGCAGAAGCATCGAGGAGACCTCGAACGGGATCAGGTACTGCGAAAAGATCGAGTCGGAGACGAGTTGCACATTGCCGCCGGCAGCCAGTGTGCCGACCGAGTTGTGGAAGTCGAGCTCTTGGCGGCCGAACCCGTTCATCAGCAGGGCGCCAAGGCAGCCGAACAGGAAGAGCGCAACGACCGCGGAGATGGCCCGCTGATTGTTGTCGAGGTCCTGCGACTTCCCGATCGGTGCTCGCGTGAGCATGATCCCGAAGAGGATCAGCACCATGATCGCCCCGATGTAGACGAGCACCTGCACGACGGCAACGAACTCGGCGGCCAGCAGCACATAGTTGGCCGCCATCCCCGCAAGCACGATCACCAGGTACAGCGCGGCGTGGACGACGTTCTTTGTGGTCACGAGCTTGATCGCGGCGACGCACATGGCGAAGGCGATCATTCCGAAGATGATGTTCTGAGCAACCACGGCGGGCGAGGCTACTTCTTCTTGCTTTCCGCGCCAGCCTCGAGGGCAGGCTTGGCGGGAACGGTTTCCATCCATTCCCCAAGACGGGTCTTGTCGTGCAGCAGATCGGCAATCGACGGTGCCGAGTACTCGTACTCCGGGCTCCAGAAGAGGGCGTCGAACGGGCATACCTCGACGCAGATCCCGCAGTACATGCACAGGCCGTAATCGATGTCGAAGCGGTCGAGGAACTGCACCGTGCGGGGCTTGCCACCCTCGCGACGAGGCGGCGCCTTGTCCTTGTGGCCCTCGATGTAGATGCACCAGTCGGGACAGCTGCGTGAACACAGCATGCAGACCGTGCAGTTCTCCTCTTTGAGGGCAATGACGCCACGGGCCCGGGTGGGCGGATCTTCGCGAACATGCGGATATTGCACGGTCTGGTTCGGCCGGAACAGCTCTTTCAGCGTGACCTGGAGCCCACCGGTGACAGACCCGACAACCTCCTTGGCTTTGGTGATGAACGCAGGCTTGGGGAGGGGCATCAGAACGCAACCTTCAGAACGGCGGTGACCATGATGTTGAGGAGCGAGATCGGGATCAGGTACTTCCAGGCGAGTGCCTGCAGCTGATCCTCACGGAGACGGGGATAGCTGAAGCGGACCCAGAAGATCAAGAACGAGACGAACATGATCTTCGCCAGCAGCACGCCCGGACCGATGAAGTTGGCGAAGTTGCTCGTGATCCACGAGTCGGGCATCGGGATGTACCAGCCGCCGAGGAACAAGGTGGCGCCGATGGCAGACAGAGCGAACGTGGAGCCCATCTCGCTGATGAAGAACGAGAGGAAGCGGAAGCCCGAGTACTCGGTCATGTAGCCGGTGACGAGCTCGGATTCGGCGACGGGCATGTCGAACGGGGCCTGGGTGAGCTCGGCCTGCGCGGCGATCATGAAGATCACGAAGCCGACGAGCTGTGTGGCGATGAAGGGCATGCCGCCGAGATCCATGCCGAAGACCTTGAAGTTGGCCTGCACGCCGATGATGCCCGGCAGGCTCATCGTGCCGGCCTGAATGACCACGCCAACGACGGCCAGCACTAGCGGGAGCTCGTAGGCGATCAGCTGCCCGGCAGCTCGCAGTGAGCCCATGAGCGAATATTTGTTGGCCGAAGACCATCCGGCCATCAGAACGCCGAGCACACCGATAGACGACACCGCGAGCGCGTAGAACACACCCATCTGAAGGTCGGAGACCACGAGGTCGGGGCCCATTGGGATGACGAGGAACAGCAAGAACGTCGACATCATCACGACATATGGAGCGAGCGAGAACACCCATTTGTCCGCGTCGCGCGGAATGATGTCTTCCTTCTGGATGAACTTGACGGCGTCGCCCAGGTTCTGGAACCACCCGTGGAAGCCACCCGATTCCATTGGTCCGAGTCGACTCTGCATATGGCTCATCATCTTCATCAGGAACGTGTAGCCGAGCAGGATGGCGCCCACCGTGAAGATGGTGAGCACGGCCACCGTCTTGATGATCGACTGCTCCCAGTAGGCGAGCGTGAAGGCAAGCATCAGCGGACCACCGTCGGCAAGCCTCCGGTTGCTCGCTGACGCAAGCACTGTGCTTGATGCACTCGCTGACGCTCGCTCATCGGTCGATGTCTCCGAGGATGAAGTAGAGCGAACCGAGGATAGTGATGATGTCGGGCACGAAGACACCCTTCATCACCCACGGGACGATCGAGATGTTGTTGAAGCTCGGCGTGCGGATCTTCACCCGGAACGGCCCGAGGCCGCCCTGGCTGACGACGTAGTAGCCCATCTCACCGAGCGGGTTCTCCGTCGCGATGTAGGTCTCGCCGGCCGGCACTTTGATGATGCGTGGCACCTTGGCCATGATCGGCCCGGCCGGGAGACCGTCGCACAACTGGTCGACGATCTTGGTGGCCTCGCGAATTTCCTGCATACGTACCCAAATGCGGGCGAACGAATCGCCGTCGGGATGGGTCCAGACCTTCCACTCGACCTTGTCCCATGCAAGCGGGGTGGGCCAGTCGCGGCGAAGGTCGTAGTCGACCCCGGAAGCCCGCAGGTTGGCGCCCGTGAGGCCGTACTCCAGAGCTTTGTCGACCGGGATGACGCCGATTCCGCGGGTGCGGCTCTGAAAGACGGCATTGCCCATCATGAGCTGCTCGAGCAGATCGCAGAAGGCCCGCATCTTGCCCATGACGGCCTTCGTCTCGGTGATCCAGCCCTTCGGCAGGTCTTCCTTGAGACCACCGATGCGGTCGTAGTTCGGATGGAAACGTCCGCCCGTCGCCGCCTCGATCAAGTTGAGGACGTGCTCGCGGTCACGAAATGCGAAGAACACCGGCGTGACCGCACCGAGCTGTACACCCATGTCGCCGACCCCGAGCGTGACGTTGGCGATCCGCGCCAGTTCGAACAGGATGGTACGGATCCACTGCGCACGCGGCGGCGCCTCCACGTCCATGAGCTGCTCGGCGGCGAGGATGAAGGGCACTTCGTTGGCAAAGCTGCCGAGCCAGTCGATGCGGTTGACCAGCGTGGTGATCTGCGGGTAGGTACGAACCTCGGTGAGCTTCTCGTAGCCACGATGCATGTAACCCATGACCGGTTCGCAGCTGATGACCTGCTCCGCGTCGAGCCTGGCCACGAGACGCAGTGTGCCGTGCGTGGCCGGGTGCTGCGGACCCATGTTGAGCGTCATGCCTTGGTCGTCGACGAGGTCGACGTTGACCCGCACGTCGGCGGCCTGGGTGGCGATGTAGGCGGCCTGGCGGATCTCTTCACCGGTGGGCGAGAACGTGGTGCTGACCGTTCCCCGTTCTGTTCCTGCCGTTCCCGGAGTGATGGTGGATGTCATTAGGCGTCGGCCTCCTCGGACTCGGCCTCGCCGGAGATGGGCTCGACGCTGATGAGCCCCGGCCAGGGCTTCACTTCACGGGCCAGCAGCGGAAAGTCCTTGCGCAGCGGGAAGCCCTCGAATGCGCCCGGCAGGTAGATATGGACGAGGTTCGGGTGGCCGGTGAAGTCGAAGCCGAACATCTCCCATGCCTCACGCTCGTGCCAGTCGGCGCCAGCGAACACCTTCGAGATGGTGGGCACAGTGGGCGCAGCCTCATCGAGGTCGGCCTTGATCACGATGCCGCGGTGCTCGGTAATGGAGTCGTAGCGGGCGAACACCTGGAATCGGGTGTCGCCCCCGGCGAGGCCGGTGCGGAAGGTGGGTCCGACGGGTACGGCCGCCGGCTGTGCAACTGGCTCAGGAGGCGTCCCATCCGCTACGCCTTCCTCGTCTTCGATCGGTGCCTCCTCTTCGACGCTCCCCCACACGTTCTCGTAGCGGGTGGTCTGCGTCGGGTTGTCGAGCCAGTCGAGGCCGGACAGGAAGCAGAAGTGGGACGCCCCGGCTTTGCGAGCGGCGATCGCCGACTCGACCCATGCGTTCGCGTCGACGCGAACGATCAGGTCTCGCTTCTGGATCTCCGAGGCCAGCAGCTTGTCTCCGAGATCGGCCTGGAGCGATTCGAGAAACCGCCGACAGGTCGCGTCAGATAGAGGGGGTGCTTCATCGACGGACACGGTGGCGAAGCTTAGTGACTCGGCGCCGTCGGAGACGAACCCTGCGTCCAAACTCCGGCAGCGTCGTCACGACATCGTTGGTATCGATGTCGCCGATCGGACGCAGGAATCCGCCGTTGATGGTCGAGATCGCTCGGACCCGCCGGGCCACACGGTCACCCGAGCGGCTACCGCTGCCGTTCGTGTTGCCCTCGATCGTCGTGATCGTGCCGTCAGCGTTCACCGCCTCGACGATGCCGGTGTGGCCCGTGCCGTTTCGACGCAGGATGAAGAACACATCGCCGGACCGTGGCGCGCGAGTGAGCTGCCCGTGGACACGTGCCCACTCCCGGCCGATCGACACCCGCATGAAGCCCTTCGTGGTCTGGATAGCCGGCAGTCGGGCACCGCTGTGGGCGAAGACCCACGACACGAACGCCGCGCACCACGGCGCATGGTTCATGCCGAACCACGTGCCGTACGGGTTGTCATCCCGACGGCCTTCCCTCGTCCCGATCTGCGAACGGGCCATGTCGAGGACCGTAGGTATGACGATGTCCGCTCGTCGGAAGTGGTCGGCGACGGTCGTAACCCAAACACACTGCGTCCGACACCGGATCACCTGCGACTGCGCGGCCGAGCCCAGATCCCATGTCCAGCGGGACTGACCGAGCCGCCACGCCCGGACACCCAGATCATCTGCGTACATAGTTTCAACGAGCGCAAGCGCGTCGAGCAACTGCGGGTCAGCGGCGCTGATGATCGCGGGGTAGGGCACAACACGAACGTACGTCGCCGTCCGTCTGAGCGGGAGGGGCTGAACGCACTTGCGTCCGACATTGCAAAGGTGGGATCTTGCCTCGAACAGCGGAAGGTTCGCCCGCTCAGCTCAGCGCGGGCCGAACTTCCCGAGTTGGGCTATTCGCCGACAATGATCGGCTCGCCCCGCCACTTCTCAGCCATGTCCTCGTTCTGGATGCGCTCCTGCAGGAGCACGATCCCTTCGAGAAGGGCTTCGGGGCGGGGCGGACAGCCCGGCACGTAGACGTCGACCGGGATGATCTGATCAACGCCCTTGGTGACCGAGTAACTGTCCCAATAAGGACCGCCGCAGTTGGCGCAACTACCCATGCTGATGACGTACTTCGGCTCGGGCATCTGCTCGTACAGCCGTTTGATGGCTGGAGCCATCTTGTCGGTGACGGTGCCCGAGACGCACACGAGGTCGGCCTGACGGGGCGATGCCGGGAAGGGGATCACGCCGAGGCGCATCACGTCGTAGCGGGGCGAGCCGAACGCGGCGCCCATCTCGATCGCACAGCAGGCGAGCCCCCACTGGAAGCACCACAGGGAGTACTTACGGCTGTAGTTCAGCAACCAGGTGAGCGGCTTCGCGCCCTTGGTGCCGAGGAGGCCCTTCTCGACTAAACCCACCGCAGGACGCCCTTTCGCCACGCGTACACGAGGCCGAGCAGGAGGATGAACACGAAGACGCCCATCTCGACGAGGCCGAACACCCCGAACGCTTCGAGACGGATGGCCCACGGGAAGAGGAACACCGCTTCGACGTCGAAGAGCACGAACAGCACGGCGAACAGGTAGTAGCGGATTTGGCTCTGCGACCAGCCAGAGCCCACCGGGTCGACGCCCGACTCGTAGGCGATGAGCTTCTCCGGCGTCGGGCGCTTGGGCCGGATGGCCCGGGAGAGGCCAAGGGTGCCGCCAACGAGGAGCAGGGCAGCACCGGCCAGGAACGCGACCGTGAGGTACGAGCGGAGGTAGTCGGACATCGGGTCGGAACTCTAACCCGCGAGCCCCGGGTTCGGCGCAATCGCACGATCGCCGTGGCGACGCAATCGCTGACGTTGCGTTCATCGTGGTGCGAGGCGTCCCGACCGCCTCCTCGTTTTCTCGCCGCCCGGCGAAATCGCGACTTCGACGTTCGCATCCTCGCCGCCCGGCGCGTTTGCGACGGCCAATCGGGCGCGCTGGCTCCGCCGCCCAGGCGACTACTTCAGGACCGCCTTGTGGGCGAAGTCGATCAGCGTCTGCGGGATGACGCCGGCAAAGAGCGTGAAGCCGACGGCGGCGACGAGGACGATGCGGGTACCGATCGGGACCACCAGCGAACCAACTGGCGCCGAGTCGGCGTCGGGGTCGCGCTGGTACATCTGCACGATGACCTTCAGGTAGAAGTAGCCGCCGATCACCGAGGTGAGCATGGCGATGATTGCGATGGCGTACGAGTGCGAGTCGACCGCGGCCCGGATGACACCGAACTTGGCCGTGAACCCGGACGTGACGGGGATGCCGGCCTGTGCGAGCAGGAACAGCGTGAACGTGATGGCCAGCACCGGGGAGCGCTGTGAGAGGCCCTTGTAGTTGTCCAGCGAATGGGCCGCATCGCCCCGGCGGCCGACGACCGTGATGATGGCGAAGGTGCCGAGCACGATGAACGTGTAGGCCAGCAGGTAGAAGAGCGCGCCGGCCACGCCGTCGTTCGAGGCGGCCTGCACGCCGATGAGGATGAAGCCGGCATGGCTTATGGAGCTATAGGCCATCATGCGCTTGATGTCGGTCTGCGCAGCGGCGAGCACGGAACCGACGATCATCGTGACGACGGCCAGCACCCAGATGATCGGCTGCCAGTCGAGGCGGCGGCTAATCATGGCAGTCATAAGTACGCGTAGCAGTCCGGCGAACCCCGCCGCCTTCGCAGCTGCGGCCATGAAGCCGGTGACCGGTGACGGCGAGCCCTGGTACACGTCGGGCGTCCACATGTGGAACGGGACTGCGGCGATCTTGAAGCAGAGGCCGACGAGCAGCAGTGCCAACCCGGCCGTGAGCAGACCGTTCTTGAGGATGATGTTGTCCGCCAGGAACGTCGTGATCTCGGTGAGGTTGGTGGTGCCGGTGGCGCCGTAGGTGAGGGCGACGCCGTAGAGGAAGACGGCCGACGAGAAGCCGCCGAGGACGAAGTACTTGAGCGCTGCCTCCTGCGACTCGGCCCGCCGGAGCTGCGAACCGGCCAGGATGTAGAGCGCGATCGACAGGATCTCGAGGCCGAGAAAGAGCACGATGAGATCGTTGGCCGTGGCCATGATCACACCGCCGGATGCCGACAGCAGCGTCAGCGCGTAGAACTCGGGACCCTGCAGCGACTCACGCGTGAGGTAGCCGTCTGCGATGAGCACCGCCATCACGACAGCGATGCAGATGAGCACGGTGACGAAGACGCCGAACCCGTCCACGTTGACGGCGTTGGCGATGGTGGGCGTGGCGCGGCCGTGGCTGACTCGGTCCCACAGCGGGATCGTGAACAGCGCGGCGACGATCGCGGTGACGCATGTGAACCAGACGTAGACCTTGCGTATCCACGTGGTGTGGCGGGCCAGCGAGCCGACTACCACGAGCAGCAGCGCGCCGCCGATCAGGAAGCTGACCGGGGCGATCGACATCCAGTCGACATGTGGGGTGACGAGGTCGGGCAGCGTGGCCGGGGCGATCTCACCGGCAGTGCCGACGGCGCCGGCCAGGGTGGTGTCGGCTTGGGCGAGAACCGTGCGACTCAGGATGGAGGTGAGGGCGGCGATCACTTGGTCTTCTTTCCGCCCGAAGTGGCGGTGACGAGTTTGTTGTACTCGTCCGCTGACAGCACAGAGCGGCCACCGACCTTCGCAACGACCGGTTCCTTAGCGTTGCTGTGCTCCTCGACGTGCGTGATGAGCGCCTTCACCGACGGGTCGATGCGGTCGAGGAACGGCTTCGGGTAGACGCCGATGAACACGATGATCAGCAGCAGCGGCGCGATGGCGAGGCGCTCGCGGATGGTGAGGTCGGTCATGTGCTCGCGGTTCGCCTCGTCGGGCTCACCGTGGAACGTGCGCTGGTAGGCCCACAGCATGTA
>JAYTFI010000401.1:0-14535 GCA_043734485.1 Acidimicrobiales bacterium
TTCGGGCACGATGCGGCCCGCCGCGAGCGTGATCCGCCGGGTGGCGCTCGCGACGAGCGCAGCGTCATGCGTCACGAGCACGACGGTGAGGCCGTCGGCATTGCGGGCCCGGAGCAGGTCCATGACGAGTCCTGCGGTGGCGTCGTCGAGGTTGCCGGTCGGCTCGTCGGCCCACACGATCTGCGGATCGCCGACCAGCGCCCGGGCCACCGCGACCCGCTGCTGCTCGCCACCGGACAGCTCGCCCGGCCGATGATCCGCCCGGGCCCCGAGCCCGACCGACTCCAGCCCGGCGATCGCCTCCGCCCTCGCCTCCGACGCACCCCAGCCGTTGAGCAGCAGCGGCATCTCGACGTTCTCGATCGCCGTCATGTGCTCGATCAGGTGATACGTCTGAAACACGAAACCCATGGTGCGGGCTCGCAACGCCGTCTTCTCGGCATCGCTGAGCAGATGCATGGCCTCCCCGGCCACGATCACTTCGCCCGCGTCGATGTCCTCGAGTCCGCTGAGGCAGTAGAGAAGCGAGGACTTGCCGGACCCGGATGGGCCGCTGACAGCGACGAGCTCTCCCTGACGGATCTCGACGTCGACCTCCGACAACGCGTCGACGGCACCATTCGGGCGGCCATAGCGCTTCGACAGACCGCGGGCTTCGACCAGCACCGGGCTCGGCACATCGACCCTCGGCGCATCGACCACCGGGAACTGCTCGAACACGGGGCGCGGGGCGCCATGCGCAGCCTGGGAAATCGCCCGCAGCCAGTCGTTCACATCTGCGCGAGCACGTGAAGCCGGCGCGCCAGGGAGGGCCGGGCTGACGGCAACAGTCGGGGCCTCGACGAACGCAGCCGCAACCGCCGGCTCGGGCGCCTCCACGACGACGGCCTCGTCGTCGGGCTGCGGACGGACGAGCGGCTCAGGTTCGCCGTCCAGCACGACGTAGCCCGCATCGATCGCATCCCACCGGTCCAATGTCACCGTGGTGGATACACCGTCAACCAGCACCAACGTGCTCGGGTTCGCGTCCCGATCGGTCCCCTGAGCCATATCCACCTGCATCAGATCGAGGACGAAGGGGTCGTCCCGCCACGAGGGTTCGCCCGCAGCAGGACGGTCCTGATGCCCGACCGCGTCGGAGGTGGTTCCCACAGAATGAACATCGGCTCAGGCACGACGAGCCTTGACCGCGCCGTGACCTGCGCCGTGATCCGGGCTTCGGGCATGGCCGTCAGGGTTCGCCGGGAAGCTGCGGGAGGATCGTCGGCACCGCTCCTCGCTGCGACGCAGCGGCCAGGAGCTCGGCGGTCGTATTGAAGCGTCCGATGGCCTCGAGGCTCTTGTAGGTCGGGAAGATGAGCGTGATCTCGTCGCGGTGGTTGCGGGCCAGTGCTTCGGCGGGCGTCGTCCAGATGCTGTCGATCATCTCGATCTCGTCGTGGAAGCTGACCTGCTCGGGCGGTGCCGCACAGACGAAGAAGCGGGTGTCGTAACGCCGGGGCGGGCCGACGGGCGTGACCCAGTGGCCCCAGTAGTGGATCCGGTCGGCAGCAATGCGAAGGTCCTCGGCTTCGAGGACGTCGAGGAGCGTGGTCGTGCCGGCGTGGACGGCCCGGCGATAGGCGTCGAAGCGGGCCACGTCGTCCGGATCGGCCAGCGAGACCACCGCACCCGATCGGTCATGTGCGAGCAGCACACCGGCCTCCTCGAAGCACTCGCGCACGGCGGCTATCCAGGAGGCAATCCCGTTGGACATGGCAAGGAGCTCATCGGCCTCGCTAGGGGTGAGGCCGTCGCAGCGCGCCGCGACCACCGGGTCTCGGTCGTGCGGGTCGACCATGCCACCGGGAAACACGTAGGCCCCGCCCACGAACGTCGAGGCCAGGCTGCGTCGCAGCATCAGCACTTCGAGGCCGTCGGCGCCATCGCGGACCACCATCACCGTCGCCGCTTCGCGCACGGGGACGGCGAGCGCCGCACCGTCGTCGAGGCCCCCGGTGGGCGCGTGAATCCGTCCTGGCACAGGGGGAAGCTATACCCGCACTACCGTTTCTCCCGATGGCCGAGGTGGACACACCCGCTCCCGAGGACGCCGGAACCGGCGTCTTCGACCAGGCGGCCGACGACTGGACGCCGGCGGGTGACGACGACTGGCTGCATCCCACGCCGGGCACGGCTCTGGTCCCCGCTCCATCGGGGCAGCTCGCAGTCACGGTCCACGATCCGAAGCGCGAACGGGCCGACCGAAAGGCCGCGGAAAAGGCGGCGAAGCAGGCCGAGAAACAGAAGAAGGACGAAGCCGATGCGCTCGAGCGCCGGCGCCGGAGCCGGCGCCGGGCCGCGAAGCGCAGGCAGTTGCCACGCCGCAAACGAGTCCCGTTCTGGCGCGGTCGGGTGCTGCCGAAGTCCGTTCTCGGCATCAGCATGCTGATCCTCGCGTTCGGGCTCGGCGCCGCGGCCAGCGGCACTGCGCTGTACATGAACTACCAGTACAAGAAGGACCGTTCCGACGCACTGGTGAAGACATTCGACGCCCGGGCCGCCCGCGCCCGCGAGACGCTCGACGCCGATGCCACCAACGCCCGTGCCCAGATCCAGTCCGATCTCGCCCCCCTCCGTAAGCTGGCCGCCACCGGAGAGACGCTCGAGACGCTGCTCAACAAGTCGCAGCCGTCGATCTGGGCCGTGCGGACCTATGACGTCGCCGGCCAGGCCGTCATCGGCTCCGCCTTCGTTGTTGCCTCAGACTCGGAGAAGTCGTTCCTCATCACGTCGTACAACGTCGTCCGGGCGGCCACGGCCAAACCCGGCCCCGACATCCTGCTGCGCAAGGGCAATGAGGAATTGAAGGCCACGCTCTGGACCTGGCAGGAGGACCGCGACCTCGCGCTCCTCATCCTCGACAAGCCCAGTCTCCCCCGCCTCGAGTGGGCCGCGCCCACGGACACCAAGCTCGGCACGCAGGTCTTCGCCCTGTCCGGGCTCGGCACCGCGGGTGGCGCGATCACCCAGGGGTTCGTGGCTGATGTCTCCACCTCGGGCATACAGCACACGGCGCCGACCGGCACGTCGTTCCAGGGCGGGCCGATCCTGAACGATCGCGGCAACGTCGTCGCCGTTGCTTCGAGGGCCTACGCCCCGCTCGGCTTCACATCCGACGGTGTCTGGTTCGCCCCGCCGGTCAGCGCTGCGTGCCAGAAGATCCTGAAGTGCCCTGCCGGTCAGGTGACTGGCGCGGGCGCGCCTCGCTGATTGGAGGGCGGACCGCCGGCCGCGCTCACTTCACCTGCCGGGAATGCATGCAGCGCCGGCTCGGGCCTTCCGAACAGGAACCCTTGGGCCAGGTTGCAGCCAAGACGTTCGAGCTGGGCCAGCTGCTCTATGGTCTCGACCCCTTCGGCCACGACCTGCAGGCCGAGCTCGTTGGCCATGCCGACGACCGCGCCGACGAGCGCGTTGTCGCGTCGATCCGTGCCGAGGCCCTGTATGAACGACCGGTCGATCTTCAGGCAGTCGATCGGCAGGTCACGCAAATAGGAGAGCGATGAGTAGCCGGTGCCGAAGTCATCGATCGACACGCGTACGCCGAGGTCGCGGAGGCGCAGCAACGGCCCGGTCACGAGATGACGGTCGGCGAAGACGCTCTCCGTCAGCTCCAGGTGCAGCAGATGCGCGGGGAGGCGGTGACGCTCGAGCGTCTCGCGGACCACGTCGACGAAGCTGAACGACAGGAGCTGGCGCACGGACACGTTCACCGAGATGGTGATGGTGTCCGACACCTCCCCGATCGACCGCCAATGCGTGAGCTGGTGGACAGCCTGGTCGAGCACCTGACGGCCGAGTTCGTGGACGAGCCCGCTTCCCTCGGCCAGCTCGATGAAGTCGAGCGGCGGGATGACTCCGCGGGTCGGATGGATCCAACGGACCAGGGCTTCGAACGACGACAGGCGGCCGGTAGCCACATCGATGATCGGCTGGTACCAGGCAATCAGCTCGCCCTGATCGACGGCCCGACGGAGCTCATCGAGCAGCTCGAAGCGACGGCGGATGCGATCCTCCATCTCCTCCGAGAAGATCTCTATCCGGTCCCGCCCCCCGGTCTTGGCCCGGTACATGGCAATGTCGGCCTTCCGCAGCAATGTGCCGGGGTCGAGCGTGTGGTCGAGGCTGGCGTTGGCCAGCACCATGCCGAGGCTGCCGGTCACGATGACGCTCTGGCCGCCGACGTCGATCGGGGCGCGCAGGTTCTCGAGGATGCGCCCGGCGATCATCTTCGCGTTGAGCTCATCGGTCGCGGTCTCGGCCACGACGACGAACTCGTCACCTCCGAGGCGGGCCACGGAGTCGGAGTCGCGCAGGGTGTCGAGCAGTCGACGTGACACCGTCTTCAGCAGCTCGTCGCCGGCTGCGTGCCCGAGCGTGTCGTTGACATCTTTGAACCCATCAAGGTCGATCAGCATGACCGTGACGTTCTGCTCGCTGCGGGAGCTGCGGGCGAGCGCATGGCCAAGCCGGTCGAGCAGGAGCGAGCGGTTCGGAAGACCGGTGAGCGGATCGTGGAGGGCCTGATGCGACAGCGCCCGTTCGGCGCCACGGCGGGCCAACGCGTTGGCAAACACCTCGACAATCGTGCGCAGGGTGGCGAGTGTGTGCTGCGGCCAGTCGTAGCCGTCCGCCGGCCCATTGAGGGTGAGCAGGCCGGTGAGCCGACCCGATACCCGCATCGGGATGAACGTGACCTTGTGAACCTGGTCGGCGCCGGGGACTTCGATCGCCCTGAGGAGCGCAGCATGCTCGTTGTGCTGGGTCGCTTCGACCGTCATGCCCTCGACGAGGCGGGGTGCGATCGAACGCAGGAACGCGAGCGGGAGGTTCGGCGTCTTGTCGTCGACAGCATCGACGCCGTCGCGGTGCTGTTCGTCGATCGGCACGAGCATGCGCTGCAGATCGTCCAGGCTCCAGATCATCGTGCGCTGGATGTCGCCGAACTCGCAGAGCTCCCGGAGGCTGACCCGGAGATCGCGTTCGGTCTCGTCGAGCGAACTGTTGGCGAACCGACCGGAGATCCGGGCCACGATCGCTTCGGCTTCGCGGACCTGGCGCAGCTCGTCTTCTGCGGCCATCGCCTCATCGACACCGCTGGCCACGACCACGATACCTCCGAGGTGCTCGTTGGCCGTCTCGTCGGTGAGCTCGAGACGAACCAGTCGCACCGGCGCGTCGCGTTCGGCGATCCGGACGACAACGTGCGAGCGTTTGGCCCCCGACGCGGCCATGCGACCTATCTCCGCCTGGAGCACGGTCTGATCGAGATCCATCGAGAGCAGGTTGTCCATTGCGGCCGAGGTGTAGCGGAACGTCCCCTCGATGCCGACGACGGCGATCGCCTCTCGGGATGCGTCGACAAGCGCACGGAGGAAGTCGACCTCGGACCCGGGGCGCTCTGCCCGGCCCTCTGAAGCAGCGCCGGGTAGAGCGACGGAAGAGCAGACCTGCGAACCAGCAGCATTCATTTGCGCGACCCCGAGGAGAACGATGGAACGACGGAAAGGACAGCGCTTCGTCCCAAGTGGTCGGAAGCGTTCCTTCATCGACCGTTTTACGGAGTCGCTAAATAAAAATAACCACCGAATGTGGTCGCCCTCGATCGAGTCCGCCCTGTCAGCCCGGCGGAATCGCCGCGACGCCGACCAGAGGGTCGCCGGAGACGATGACGGGCGGAATCGTTTCCGCTGGTTGCACCACGGTGACGGCGGGCCGGGCCGGCTCGGGTTGCGCCGGTGCTTCCACCGGCGGCGCATCGAGAGGTTGCTCGAAATGTTGGGTGGCGGTGGACTCGAGCTTGCGCCGGACGCCGGCGTCGAGGCCGACCCGCGCCTTTCGCTTCGCCACCTCGATCGGGCTCGCCGCCTTCGGGGGACGCCTGATGGGCGCAGGCTCGTCGAAGGTGGTGACCGGGACGCCCTTCATGGCGAGTTTCATGTACGCGGCCCAGGTCTGGGCCGGGATCGTGCCGCCGGCCACCCGCCCGACGCCCTTGATGCCGACGAGCGGACGGGGTCGGTCCTTGTAGCCCAGCCACACCGCCGTCGACAGCGTCGGGGTGTAGCCCACGAACCACGCGTTGCCGTACCCCTGACTGGTGCCGGTCTTCCCTGCCACTGGTCGGTCGCCGAGCGCGGCTCGCGTGCCCGTACCCCCGGTGACGACGCCCTGGAGGACACTGTTGACGTTGTCCGCCACGGCCTTGCTCAGTACCTGTCTCGGACGCGACTGGGTGTTGTCCTCGAGCACCCTGCCGCCGGCATCGATGACGCTGATGATCGGCGTGGCCGGCGCCCGCAGCCCGCGTCCTGCGAACACAGAATACGCGGCCGCCATCTCCAGCGGCGACACGTCGATCCCTCCGAGCGAATAGCTCGGACCATGGCGGGCCGGGTCGTACCAGGCCGAAGTGATGCCGAGGCGCTGCGCCATCTTGGCCACGTTCTCGATGCCGACGATGTCGAACCCGAGACGGGCGTAGGCGGTATTGACCGACTTGACGGTGGCCGTTCGCAGATCGACTGCGCCATAGGACGCGCCCTCGTAGTTGTTGATCACGCAGCCCTTCACGGCCTTCTTGCAGCGCGGATCGACATACGGCGCGCCGCTGATCACCTGCGTCGGCGGCACACCCTGGGTGAAGGCCGCAGCCAGCACGATGGGCTTGAAGGACGATCCGGGCGAACGGCCTGAGCCGCCGCCGTCGACGTAGTTGCGGCCGGTGCAGGTCGGCGCCAGCTTCGGATTCTTGCCCCTCAGGAGCTTCTTCAGGGCTGCGGGTGTCGGGCAGTCGCCGAGCGCGAGGTTCACCTGCCCGCCGGGTGCGTAGAAGTCGCGTCCGCCGACGAGCGCCTTCACGAAGCCGGTCAGCGGTTCGACTGACACGATCGACAACTCAAGCGGTGCCTTCGTCCCCTTGAGGGTCTTGGCCGCGGTCGCCTCCGCCTCGTCCTGCAGCGCAGGGTCAAGCGTGGTTTCGATCTTCAGCCCACCGCCGTAGACCGTGGCCTCGCCATAGCGGGAGATGAGGTAGCGGCGCACGTAGTCGACGAAGTACGGGTAGCGGGTGACCACCTCGCGGGGACCGTAGACGAGCGTCACCCGCTTGCCCGGCAGCGGCGGCCCGTCGGTCTCCACCCACAGTTCCTGACCGAGCGCTTCGGTGTACTGGGCGCTGGTGATGTATCCCTGCTCACGCATCTGGCGGAGCGTGGCCTTGCGCTTGAACTCGGCGTTGGAGAGGTTGCCGCGGGGCTCGTACTTGCTGGGAGCAGGGATGATCCCGGCCAGCGTCGCCGCCTCGGAGATCGTGAGGTCGGCGACGTTCTTGCGGAAGTACGTCTGGCTGGCTGCGCCGACGCCATAGGCACCATTGCCGAAGAAGATGTTCGACAGGTACTCGAACAAGATGGTGTCTTTGGTCATGCGCCGGTCGAGGCGGTTGGCGATGACCGCGATCCGGAGCTTCTTCCACGCCCGGTTGGCGTCGCGCTTGAGCGAGCTCGTCGACGCAGCCACATCGGCCGGGTCATCGGGGTAGTACACGGCCTTCACGAGCTGCTGGGTGATCGTGGACGCGCCCTGTTCGGCCTCCTTCTTCTGGAGGTCGCGCCGCACGGCCCGAACGAGGCCAACGGCATCGACGCCGTTGTGGGTGTAGAAGCGCCGGTCCTCGGCCGCGATCACCGCATGCTTCAGCACCAGTGGGATGTCGCTCTGCTTGGTCGGGATGTTCTGCTCGACCTTGCGGAACACCGTGATCAGCTCACCATTGGCGTCATAGACCTCGCTCGGCTGAATGAGCGGCTGAAGCTTGCGGGCCGGGATGGTGACCGGCACCGGCGTGAACAGCACGATGGCGAGGGTCGTCGCAATCATGGCCGTCGGCACGACCGTGACGGTGATCACGAGCACAGCGACCGTCTTCGTCAGACGGCGCAGGAACCTCCCGATGAGACGCAGCACCGCTCTAGCTTCGCGCCGGTCGATGCGTTCCCGGGTGAATGCGGTTCAGTCGGCCTCGTCGGCGGTACCCGGATCAGGCCCGCGCAGCACGGCATCGGCGTCGATGATCGTGTAGGCGTAGCCCTGCTCGGCCAGGAACCGCTGACGGTTGGCGGCGAAGGTCTGGTCGTTCGTGTCACGCGAGACGACGGCGTAGAACGTGGCCGAGCGGCCGTCGGTTTTCGGCCGCAGGATGCGCCCGAGGCGCTGCGCCTCCTCCTGCCGGCTGCCGAATGTGCCCGACACCTGGATGGCCACGGACGCGTCGGGGAGGTCGATCGAGAAGTTCGCGACCTTCGACACGACGAGCAGCCGTTCCTCACCGTGGCGGAACGCCTCGTACAGACGCTCACGCTCCTTCGTGGGCGTCTTGCCCGTGATGAGCGGCGCCTTGAGGCGCTCCGCGAGCGAGTCGAGCTGGTCGAGGAACTGGCCGATCACGAGCACCAGCTCGTCCGGGTGGCGGGCCACCAGCGCTTCGACGACGGCGATCTTCGAGACGGCCGTGGAGCCGACGCGGTAGCTCTCATCCGGCTCGGCGGTGGCGTACTTCATGCGCTCGTCGTCGGTCAGGGTGACGCGGACCTCGATGCACGAGGCGGGTGCGATCCAGCCCTGCGCCTCGATGTCCTTCCAGGGTGCGTCGTAGCGCTTCGGGCCGATGAGACTGAACACATCCCGCTCGCGGCCGTCCTCACGCAGCAAGGTGGCGGTGAGCCCGAGGCGCCGACGGCTCTGGATGTCGGCCGTCGCCCGGAAAACCGGTGCGGGAAGCAGGTGGACCTCGTCGTAGATGATGAGGCCCCAGTCCTGCGCGTCGAACACGTCGAGGTGGCGGTACTCGCCCTTCGTCTTGCTGATGAGCACCTGGTACGTGGCGATGGTGACCGGCCGGATCTCCTTGCGTTCACCCGAGTACTCGCCAATGTCCTCTCCGCGCAGCGACATGTGATGGATGAGCTCGCGCCGCCACTGGCGAGCGGACACGGTGTTGGTGACGAGGATCAGCGTCGTCGCCTTGGCCTTGGCCATCGCCGCCATTCCCACAATGGTCTTGCCCGCACCGCACGGGAGCACGATGACACCGCTCCCGCCGGCCCAGAATCCATCAGCCGCGTCGCGTTGATATGCACGCACACTGAACGTGTCGTCTTCGAGGACGGACATGTCGAACGCCGCGCCATCGACGTACCCGGCCTGGTCATCCGCCGGCCAGCCGACTTTGATGAGCGCCTGCTTCAGGCGCCCGCGGTCGGCGGCTTGGATGCGGATCAGGTCGGGGCCGACGGTGTCGCCGAGGATCGGGCCCACCTGCTTGTTGCGTCGTATCTCGGCCAGGACAGCGGCGTCGTGCGAGCGCAACGTCAGCCCGAAGAGCGGGTCGTTCTCGATCACGAGCCGGCCGTAGCGGCCCATCGTGTCGACGACGTCGATGAGCATCGCCTGCGGTACGTCGTATCGGCTGAAACGCAGGAGCGCGTCGATGCACTGCTCGGCGTCATGTCCCGCGGCCCGCGCATTCCAGAGCGCAAGCGGGGTGATCCGGTACGTGTGGACGTGCTCGGGTGCCTTCTCCAGCTCCGCAAAGGGGGCGATGGCAACTCGGCACGACGCCGCGTCCGTGTGGTCGATCTCGAGGAGGAGCGTCCGGTCGGACTGGACGATCAGCGGGCCGCCACTCATGCTGGAGCCGGGGTCTCCGGCAGGTACGGGCGGATCATGTCCATCTGCTTCCACTCCGCCTCAGGCGGTTCGTGCCCGAGTGCGGGCGCATAGGTCGATATGTCCGCTGAAGATCGGTGCACATATCGTCCACAGTTGGGGAAGACCTGTGTAGTACGGATCACAACGACCGCTACGGCGCCGTGGAACGAAGCCACGAGCACGGGATCGTCGTCGGGGAACTGGACTGTCGCCTCACCGTTGACCCGGATACGCCAGGGCGGGTCGAAGCGGACGAACAGCAGGCCGACAGCAGGGTTCACGGCGATGTTGCCGAGGCTGCGGAACTGGCCGTTTCCGTCGTAGACCGCGAACGCGACGGTTGACTGGTCAAGCACCCGTACGAAACCGGGATGGCCACCCTTGTAGGACACGTCGGGACGGCCCTGATCGTCCGCGGTCGCCAGGAACAGCATGGCCGCCTCGTCGATGAACGCCCGATCGGCGTCGGTGACGTGGTCGTGAACGGTCAGCTCTTCGAGGCGGTCCGCGAGACGGCGGGCGCCGAAGCGCTCCTGCATCTCGCGCATGCCGCGGTGGTAGAACGCGGAATCGTCGGTGGTGCTGGTCGGGGCGTCTTCCACGCCGGGCAGCGTACCGAGCCTTATGGTGCAACGTGGACCCCAGCCAAATCACTCGCCGGTCACCCAGCGGACGGATAGCCCATCGACATGGCGCAACGTTCGCCGGTTCGTTTGAGTGTCGGTCCGGAGTTGGCCGTAGAAGTCGAGGACTTCGCGGCCCAGGGCGGCCAGGTCGGCGTCGAACGCCGCACTCCGAATGATGACGCGGGTTGCTTCTTCCTCGATCGTGAGCACGACCTCATGGCCCCCTCCGCCTGCGGAGAACGATTCGATGAGAAGCCGCTTGGGAACCGGATGTTCCAACTGTTCAACCCGAAGGCCGATGAATTGACTGTTCGTAGCGTCCAGAAACTCTTCATAGACGTCTGGCATGAGTTGGCCTTTCCCCTTTGGCGAGAAACCGAGCGTGACAAACGCAATATCACCGGGCGGAGAGAAACCGAGACCCCGCCGACCGTGACCAACTGCAACCGGCCGTCGGCCAACGAGATAGAACTCCGGGAACGAAAGCATGCACCCAACGTGCACCTACAGCAGCGTCGGACTGTCCCCGGCCCGCAGACGTTCCACGATGCCGCCCGGCGCGAGCACGCTGCTCGAGCCGCCGCCGCGCACGACATCCCAGACGGTCGACGTCTTCGCCCGTGCCCGTGCGCTCACATGGCCACGAAGGAAGAGCGGCTCGCGCGGCCCGGTCGGGGCGGAGAGCACCACGCCCGCCTCGTCCTCTTCGACGGGCAGGAAGCCCGCCTCACGCAGACCGACCACCAGCTTCGGAAGCGGTACCGAGCTGACGACGACGGTCGGCGCGATCTGGCGCAGCTTCAGCCTGGCCGTCTTCTTTGCCCGTAGGAGGCCGGCGATGAGGGCGGGGTCGTCGCTGCGGACGTAGGCCACGGCGGCGCCGAGCCGCAGCGACCCGTACCGGCGGGCGACGTCCTCGACGAGGTAGCGAAGCGGCTGCGGCACGGCCGGCCGGGCATGCGCCTCGAGGAACGCAAGCAGCTCCCCGGCCGTGCGGCCGTGGTCGAAGGCCCGCCGGAGCGACGCCTCCGAGAAGCGATACACGGTGGCCGCGCCCTTCGACTCGACGGCGGCCAGGAGGGCGAGCTCGGCGGCGACCACCGCGTCCAGCTCGCCGGGTGCGAGCGCGGTGAGGTCGGCCTGGGCGGTGAACGTGGTGACCGGTTCCGGGAACACCGCTGCCGCCGCTGCATCGGCCGCCTCCTGCGAACCGAGCAGCTCGGCACGGCCGAGGGTGGTGAGCGCGCCACCGTGGACGATCCCGAGCAGTGCGGCCTCGGCCAGCAGGTGCTCGGTCATCTGCACGAGCTCATGGCCTTCATTGCCCGCGGCCCAGCGGCCTGGCTCATGCCAGGCGGCGCGGCGGGCGACGCTTTCGATCGTCGCCGCCGTACCGTCCGGGAGCTGCGCGAGCGCGTCGATGATCCGGGCGCGACGCCAGATCTCGTCGTTGTCGAGGAACCACACCGGTGAGAGCGGAGCCTCGCCGCGCTCACGGGTCATCGAGGCCAGGACGCGGCTAAGCGACGTGCCGGCGTTCGCCCACGCCTGGACGATCGTCCGCCAGCGCTCGATTGCGGGCCGCCGCAGCCATTCATCGAACGTGCCCGTCGCGGCAACGCCGTTGTACTCATCGGCGACGAGCAGACCGGCCAGGCCGGCGGCTTCGATGAGCCGGGCCGCCGAGCCGTCGTCGATGCCGATGGACTTCGCCATGGCCCGAACGTCTTTCACCGCGACGCCGCCGCTGCGCAGCGACGGCGGATTCGTCCGCTGCCACAGCGTGCAGATGTGGGCGACGGCGTCGATGGCGGCCAGCGGGGTGAGATCGACGACGGGCATCGTCCACGCGGGTAGGGAACCGACCTGGGCCACGACCTCGGGCGGGACGGTGACGAAGCGGCGCAGGGGCGCGCCACCCCGGAGCGCGATGACGATCTCCCGGGGAATCACGACGGCCTCGCCGTTGGCCGGCACCAGCAGGGCATGGCTGAGCAGCCAGCCGACGGACGTGGGCAGTTCGGTCCTCGCCCAGGGACGCGTGTCCATGGCCACGACCCCGCCGACGTCGTGAATGCCTTCGAGTGCGGCGACCGCGTCAGAGGGCGCCGTCTGAATCAGCCGTGCGACGTTCGGGCCCGCCGAGAGGTGGTTGGTGATGTCGGCGATGAGTCCGACCTTCGCCACCGGCCGATCGGCCAGCCCGAGGTTGTGGGCGATGGTCCGCAGATCGCCCACGCTGAAGCGGTCGAGGACGGTGGCCAGACCCGAACGGAGCTGGAACGGTGACACCAGCAGCCGACGCATTGCCGGCGGCAGCGACCACGACCGCGGTGCCTCGGCGTGGATCGCGTGCGACAGCACGAGGCCGAGCACCCGCAGGTGATCGAGGATGGCCGTGATGCGGGCAGGATCACCAGGTTCAGTGGCAAGTGCGGCCACGTCCGCCGCGCTCGACGGTTCGCCGAGATAGGCAAGGGCGTCGAGCACCTGCCGGGAGCCATGGTCGACCTGCGCGAGGCAGGCCTGCAGCGAATACGGCGCACTGGCCCGCGTCGCGAGGTCCGCGAACGACGCCGGCGGCGGGTCGGCGAGCTCCGAGCGAATGGCGAAGAAGACGGCCAGCTCCTCGTTCGTCAATCGGCGCAACGCATCGGCGACACCCACATTTCGCAGACTAGAGGGGCGTGCCGGAGGGGACGTGGCTCAACTCGAGGGCGAGAGTGGCCGATGCCGATGCCGATGAGACATCTGGCAACCTCAACCGAAATCCACGGTGCCTCCGACGTCCTAGGATTTGGCACCTTGGAAGCGGGAGAGCCATCGCTGATCGGCCGTCTACGCGCCATCGGTCGGACCGAATCGGGCCGAAAAACCCTCCGGTACGCAGCCGTTTCGGTCGTTGCCATTGTCGTCAGCCAGGTCACCCTGGTGCTCTGCTACGGGCTCCTGCACTGGGACGGCGACAAGTCGATCCGGGCCCAGCTCGCAGCGTTCGTCACCAGCACGATCCCGTCCTACTACCTCAACCGCATGTGGGTGTGGGGCAAGTCCGGCAAGTCGCACATGTGGAAAGAGGTCGCTCCCTTCTGGGCGATCGGGCTCGTGCAGCTGCTCATCTCGCTCGTCTTCGTGCAGTGGGCCCAGGGCGTCGTCGAGCGCTCGACCGATTCCCACCTCGTGCGCACGGCCGGCATCATGTTCAACAGCCTGTTCATCTACGGCGTCATGTGGGTGGCGAAGTTCATGTTCTTCAACCGGGTCCTCTTCGCGCACCGCCCGATGCCGGCCTCGCTCGAAGCCGCAGTCGACGAGATCTGAGGCTCAGACTCCATCAGCGCTGCTGCCGGGTCACCTCGACGTCGGCGAAGTGGACATGGGCACGCTTCTCGTCGAGCGTCTCGACGAAGAAGCCGATGTCGCCCGTAGGGTGGTACTTCCGCGTGTCGTAACCCCCGACCCGCCTGCCGTTGATGAACAGCGACAGGTGGCGCCCGAACGCATCGACCCGCAGCGTGTCGGGCTTGGTCGGGTCGAGCCCTGTGAGGCCCCTGACGCGTCCAGCGGTGAGCACCCGGAACGGCAGCGTGTCGGCATGGAGGAGGTACCAGCGGCCGCCACGCGGATCGATCACGAACGCATAGAAGTCCTCCGGCCGCTGCGGGCCCTTCACCCCCGGGGGCGGGCTGCTCTTCGGACCCGAGGCCCGGAACGTGAGGCCGTAGCGGAACCTTCCTGTGGTGGTGCCGGTCTTGTCGACGTACGTGTGGGCCTCTATCGAGACGTCGGAGTACTCCACGCCGAGCAGCGAAAGGGCCTGCACCCCCGGCATCGACGCGTCGACGTGGTACCAGGACGGTGCGTGGTAGCCGACGAACGATGTCGGGTCCTTGATCGTCGGCCAACCGGATTTGGGGTTCTCGAAGTTGTCCCGCAGCAGGACGCCCGGAGCGACGGTCGTCGTGGGCGCGAGAGGAGCCGTGGACGCGGTCGTCGGTACTTCGTGGGTCTGGGCGAACTGCCCGGCGGCCCTAGCCGGATCGACCGCAGTGGCCGCACACCGGAAGCCGGTCTCGGCGATAACCGACTCATTGATTGGGTCGACGGCCTGGCGCATGGCTGCTCCTTCGCGGACCCGGCCGTACTCCCCGCCGCG
>JAYTFI010000402.1:0-3068 GCA_043734485.1 Acidimicrobiales bacterium
CCGCGGAACTCAGTGCAGCGTGACGCCGACCTGGGCGAGCAGCTCGAGCGTCTCGGCCAGCGGCAGTCCGATCACGTTCGACACGCTGCCCCGGATGGCCCTCACGAACGCCCCGCCGGCTCCCTGGATCGCATACGCGCCGGCCTTGTCACGCGGTTCACCGGTGCCCACGTACCAGTCGATCTGGCCGGAGGTCATCACCGCGAACTCGACTTCCGTTGTGACCGCGATCACGACGCTGTCGTCGCCGTGCGCGACGGCGACTCCGGTGTGAACCGTGTGGACGCGGCCGCTGAGCGAACGCAACATGGCGGCCGCGTGCTCGCCGTCATCGGGCTTGGCAAGGATCAGCCCGTCAAGGTCGACAGTCGTGTCCGCGGCGAGGACGGGCAGGCCCGAGGCAAAAAACGGTACGCGCGCAGACTTTTCGCGTGCGAGCCGCATCACATAGGCGACGGGATCCTCGCCGGGGAGCGGCGTCTCGTCGATGTCGGCGGGTCGGACCTCGATCACAAGGCCGAGGTTCTGGAGCAGCTCGCGGCGCCGAGGCGAGCCTGAAGCGAGGACGAGGTCGGGGGCCTGGGTCTCGGCCGTGCGCCACTCGGCGGCCCGGCGTTCGGACGCGGCACGGGAAGAGTCAGCCACCGGAGGCCATCGACTCGGCATCGGCCGACGGCGGCGTGTCGTCGTCGAGCTGGTCGAGGTAGCCGTGCGGCAGATGCACAGGGCGCGGACCATTCGTATGTCCACGTGCGAATCGCTGCCCGCCGGGCACCATTTCGAGGGTGGGGTCGAGTGTGGCCAGAAGGTCGTCGAGCTCGGCCAGCGACGACACCATGCCGAGGCTCTTTCGGATCGCGGGGCCGACGGGGTAGCCGGTGAGGTACCAGCCGGCGTGCTTGCGGAAGTCGCGGATGCCGCGGTCGGCGTCGAACCAGCCATCGAGCAGCTGGGCGTGCTCGCGCATGATCGCCATGACCTGTCCGAGCCGAGGAGGGGGTGCAGGCTCCTTGCCGGCGAAGGCGTCGGCCAGGTCGCCGAAGAGCCACGGTTTGCCGAGGCAGCCACGCCCGACGACGACGCCGTCGCACCCGGTCGCCGCCATCATGGCCAGCGCGTCGGTGGCCTCCCAGATGTCGCCGTTGCCGAGCACGGGAATGGAGGCGACGTGCTGCTTCAGCTCGCCGATCGCGTTCCAGTCGGCGCTGCCCGAGTACAGCTGGTACGCAGTGCGGGCGTGCAGCGCGACCGCGGCCGCGCCCTCCTCCTCGCCGATGCGCCCGGCGTCGAGGAACGTCAGCAGTTCGTCGTTCAGGCCTTTGCGGAACTTCAGCGTGACCGGAACGCGTCCGCCCGACTCCTCGTCTGCCGCCTTCACCGCGGCCTGCACGATCGAGCGGAAGAGGTTGCGCTTCAGCGGGACCGCAGCGCCACCACCGTTCTTCGTGACCTTCGGTGCCGGGCAGCCGAAGTTCATGTCGACGTGATCGACGCGGCCCTGGCCGACGAGGATGCGCACCGCTTCGCCCAAGGAGTTCGGTTCGGTGCCGTAAAGCTGGATGCTGCGCGGCGTCTCGTCCGGCGCGAAGTCGATCATGCGCATCGTGCGACGGCTGCCCTCGACAATCGCCCTCGCCATCACCATTTCACACACGTAGATGCCGGGCCCATAGCGGCGGCAGAGCGTTCGGAACGGCGAGTTCGTGACTCCGGCCATCGGTGCGAGCACGACGGGCGGGTCAACGGTGAGCGGACCGATCCGCAGTTGTGTAGAAGCGACGGTTTCCATTCGCTGGTCATTCTCGCATCGGTGGGGCCGCCGCCCGACCGATGGCCATGCGCAGGACTCCTGTCACATCGGTGGCTGTGGGTTGGTCGTCGAAGCGGACTCTGCGATCATCGGGTCGATGCCATTGCGCCGATCCGCCGCCGACGCCGCCGCGGCGCCAGTGGGCGACAGCATCCCGGCGCCGGGAACCATTCGTTCGGCACTGCGCAACCGGTCGTTCCGCACGCTGTGGGCCGGCTCGTTCGCATCGAACATCGGCACGTGGATGCAGAACGTTGCTGTCGGGCCCTACGCGCTCGCCCTCTCGAAGAGTGCCGCCAACCCTCGCGGTTCGGCGACGTTCGTCGCGCTCGTCGGGTTGGCCCAGTTGGGTCCGCAGTTGGTGTTGGCGGTTGTCGGCGGCTTCCTCGCCAACCGTCTGCCCCGCCGCATCCTGATCATCAGCGCGCAGAGCGCGCAGCTGGTTTCCGCGCTGGTCCTGGCCTTTCTCGCCATCCACCATCCGACGAAGCTCGGCCTCGTGCTGTGCGTGTTCGGTTCCGGTGTCGCCAACGCGCTCAGCCAGCCGTCGTTCCAGGCCGTCCTTCCCGAACTCGTCGACCGAGCCGACATGCCCGGTGTCATCTCATTGAACTCGACCGCGCTCAACGGGTCGAGAGTCATCGGGCCGATCCTGCTACTGGTCCTGCGCCCGATCGGTGTGCGGGCCGACACCGCGCATGGCATCGCCACGATCTTCGTGATCAATGCGCTGACGTTCCTCTTCGCCATCGCTGCGGTGTCTTCGGTGTCGATCCGCAAGACCGTGGCCCGCGCGCCGGGTGACACTCGCGGCCTCAAGCAGCTTCTCAGCGGATTCACGGAGGCCCGCCGCAACCCGGTCGTCGGTCGGTGCCTGCTGCTCATGATGGGTATGTCGCTCTTCTCGCTGCCGTTCATCTCGCAGATGCCGACCATCGCCGAGCGCAACCTCGGCATCGCCTCGCGGGCGGGTACCTACAGCGCACTGTTCGGAACATTCGGCTTCGGCGCCATGCTCGGCTCGCTCGCGCAGGGGACCGTGCTGTCAAGCATCGACAAGCGCAAGTCGACGCGGTGGCTGGTGTTCGGCTTCGGGCTGGCGCTGGCGGCGTTCGCCCTCGTACGTTCGCCGTCCCCGGCCTTCGTCGCCATCTTCGTACTGGGTTTCTTCTACTTCGGGACGACGACGAGCATCCTGACGGTCGTACAGCAGCACATCGGCGACCGCGACCGGGCACCGATCATGTCGCTCTGGATG
>JAYTFI010000403.1:0-2271 GCA_043734485.1 Acidimicrobiales bacterium
CAGCAGGAGCGGGGTGATGACGAACCCGCCCATGTACGCGAACTGGGCGAACGTCTGGGCGATGAGGGGCCCACTGAAGTTGCGGCGCCGGAAGTAGTCGAGCCGCAGCAGCGGTTGGGCCACCCGCTTCTCGACCGCGATGAACGCGCAGATCGCCATACCCGAGAATACGAACAGGCCGAGGGCAAGGCGGTTGGAGATCGAGGTCGACTTCACCCGCTCGAGTCCGAGCAGGAACGAGAGTGTGCCGAGCCCGAGGAAGGCCGCGCCGGTCCAGTCGATCCGCACACCTTCACGTTCCGGTCCTGTGTCCCGGATGGTGCGCAAGCCGGAGATGAACCCGAGCGCGGCGACGGGGGAGAGCAGGATGAACACTGACCGCCACCCGAACGCGTCGGTCATCCACGCGCCAAGGATGAGGGCAAAGACCGGCGCTCCGGTCATGACCATCTGGAACCATCCCAGGGCCACCGCACGCTTCTCGGGCGGATAGGCCTCGATGACCATGGCCATGCCGTTCGGCATCGTGCAGGCGATGCCGAAGCCGACGAGCATACGGAAGCCGATGAACGACGCCGCATTCCAGGCGAACGCGCAGGCGACCGTGCCGAGCGTAAGCGTGGCGGTGCCGATCAGGAACACGAGCCGGCGGCCGACCGCGTCACCCACCCGGCCCATCACCGGCGTACCGATCGCCATCGTGAGGAACAGCCCGGTGACGCCCCAGCTGATCGCGCCGGGCGTGGAGTGCAGGCCATCGGCGATCACCGACAGCACCGCGGACACGATCGTCATCGAGGAGGAGAAGGCCACGACGCCGAGGATGACGGTGATCAGGAGGCGCCGGGCATACACCTCGTCGTAGGCCATGCCCTTGGCTAGCACGCTTGCGGCACTTCGACCTGTTCTGAACCGCCCCGGTGCAGAACCGGTCAGAGAACAGATGGGAAGTCGGGCAGGTCGGCCGGATAGGTGATGTTGATCTCGGCGATGGTCTTCGGGAAGTCGCGGCGGTTGTTGGTGATGAACCGATCTGCTCCGGCCGCCAACGCCGTTGCAAGGTGAATCGCATCGGCGGCACGAAGGCGGTACTTCGCGGCAACGACGACGGAGACCTGCGCGGTCACGACATCCAACGGGCGCAGGTCGATCCGACCAAGGATGGCGGCCAAGGCAAGCAGTTCGTCATCACGACCATCGCGGGTCGGCTTCGAGAGCAGTTCCGGGAGCAACAGCACCGAGCCCACCGCATTCGGTGGCTCGGTGTCGGAGCGTGGTCTCGACGCAAGAAGCTTCCTGACGCGTTGGCCGAGTGGATGGTCCGCTGCCGCCGCATAGATCAGGACATCGGCGTCATAGGCATCCACGGCGACCGCCCGCTATCGGGGTCGACGCCCGGTACGAACGTCGGCCACCAGCTCCTCCGCACGGGCAGCAGTGATTCGAGCAGAACCTCCCAGCGGGCGCTGACGTCCCCGCAGGAGCAGCTCGCGGACACCGTCCGCAGCAGCAAGCGTGTCCGCTGCTCGCCTGGCCCGCAGGGAATCGGGACGGACCATCACGGCGACTGGCTGGCCGTGGCGGGTGACGGTGACCTCCTCACCCGCGGCGACGCGGTTGAGAAGCTCGGGAAGCGACGCTCTGGCGTCGGTTGCGCTCACACTGGCCATGTCAGAGGATATCGGAAATGTACAGCGCTGTACGTTACCGTACAGTCACCGTACAGTCACCGTGCAAGGTCGGCGAGGGTCCGATCGAGCGTGGCGATCAGCCACTGCTTCGACCATTCCGGCCCGAACGTGTGCCCGGCACCGGCGACCGTGTGCTGGGCCAGCCGGCCGCTCGCCATCAGCGCAGCCGTGGGCACGTCGGCATGAAGGCGGAGGTAGCCGAGGCCGGTCTCGGCATCGTCGAAGACATACGTCTGGTGGATGCCGGCCGCCGCAATCGCCTGCAGGTCCGCACTGACTCCGAAGGCGGGTGCCGGTCGGTGTCGCAGCTTCGCCGATGTCACCCTGGTCGCTGTTCGGAGCCGGAGCGCGGCAAAGCGGGTAAGGCGTCGTATCGCGGGGAGGACCGGGATCTCCCCTCGCATGACGTTGAGCCAGCGGCTCGGGTGGCGCAGTGCCTGCCCCAGCTCGTAGCGGGCCTTGATCGCGTAGGCCGGCGATTCTCCGTCGGTGGTCCAGGCGTGATCGTCGAAGATGATCTGGTTGATGGCGATGATCCCGATCAGGCCGGTGCCGACGCGTTCGGAGCTGGCCGCCCGAT
>JAYTFI010000404.1:0-13941 GCA_043734485.1 Acidimicrobiales bacterium
CGATCAACGCGAGGAGAGTCGACTTCCCGCTGCCCGACGGCCCCACGAGACTCGCACTCGTCCCGCGGTCAACAGTCATCGAGACACGGTCGAGTACGAGCGCTCGGCGTAGCCCTTCGCCGTACGCCTTCGACACTTCCTTGACCCCGACGTGCACCCGCCGTCCTTCAGCCGATCCGCTTGGCCGGCGCGCTCGTACCGAAGACCCGGCCCGAGGTCGTGCGCGCATGCTCATCGAGCTTGAGGGTCTCTGCGCTGAGCTCGCTGAGGCCTGCGGAGGAAAGCTGCGTCAGGTTCACGAGCTCTTCTGTCTCGTTCTCTCCGCCGGCGCGGCGCGGCTCCGTCTTGATCGCGCCGACGCCCGGTGCGTAGTAGACGTTCTCGCCACCCTCCACGATGAGGAGCACATCGGCGTAGCACCTGAACGCAACACACTTCTTCTGCCCGACCTTCGACACTCTTGCTGTCGTGGCGCCTTCACCAGGCACGTACCCCTGCGTGTACGACGGCGATGCGACGCCCGGTGCCGCGAGCATGAGGATGCCGGCCCGCCCGCCACGTACACCTGCGAGCCATGCATCTGTCGCATTGACGAACTGACCGCCCTCGTATGACTCAGTGTACGAGCCGAGGTACCAGATGTTGCCCTGCTTGTCCTCCGCGAGGTAGTCGAGGGCCTGCTCTGCGATCTCGTTGCCATCGATGTCCTGGTCCAGGACCACAACGGTGCGAACACCGTTGATCTCCTTCGTCACGTCGGTGACCGTGTACACGCGACGATGGGTGAGCCGCCGATGACCGCGGTTGACACCGCCCTGACGGACCGACTGGTAGCCGCTTCGAAGCGGCAACCACCTGTTCGCGCCGCTCGCCGGCTCACCGAAGTTCGCCGGGTCGAAGGTGGGGACGGATCCGCTCGTAGCTGCGACCGCTGGGCCACTCACGCTGCCGAAGGCCCCGAGCAAGAAGACGCAACCGATCGCGAGGCAGCGGGTTGCATCCCCGTTTGCTGGCGTGCTTTGATCCCGTGTCGTCATCATCGATCTCCCTTTTCGGTAACAGCACTCCACGTGGGGTCGAATTTGCTCGACTCGCTTGATTCATCCAGATCCACGCCGCTCGCACTGCAGCGCCTGGTCAGTCGACAGCTGGAAGCGAACGCGGTTGATCGTACCGAACGGGTTCTGAAGCCACGCTGAGCGCGCATGTCGTCGACTCGATGGTCAATTCGTGTTGGGCGCCGAGCGCACGACTGTCGCAGCTGGGCATCGTCTCCGATGCGCGTGTTGATCGTGGACGACGAGTGACCGCCTTGTTGACAGCATGCAGCGCGGCTTGCAGCGGGAAGGGTTCGCCGTCGACATCGCAAGAGATGGCGAATCCGGGCTCGAAATCGCCCAGCAGAACGATTGCGACGCGATCGTGCTCGACCTCATGCTGCCGCGCCGCAACGGCTATTAGGTGTGCGCGGCGTTGCGCGCTGCGGAGGTGTGGACACCGATCCTGATGCTCACGGCGAAGGAGGGGGATACGGAAGACCGATCGACCGGGTGTACGCCGCCGAGAACCGGACACTGGCCACACGAATCCAACAGCACGGCGCGTGCGTCTCAAAGTTCCTTGCGATGTCGCCGACGGGGCCCGTGGTCATTCCCGGTCGCAACATCACGACATCGGACTTTTCGCTCGGGACGATCGTTGTCGAAGCCGGCGAAACGTCTGAAGCTCATCCCGCGTCCCGGAGTCCTGAAGAGAGGATTCGGGTATGGGATGGGCGTCGAAGTTCGATCTGGGTACGCTCGCACGCAGTTGAGTTGTGCGCATTCTCGGAAGCCACGCCGGGGCAGATAGCTGCTGATCTCGGCGTGTTGGACACCTCGCCCTCGAAATGCGGTGTCTGCGCCGGCATGCGCTGCGACGGTCTCGCGGCCACCACGTCTGTAACCGGTGCAGGCAGCCGACCGTCATCGTTACGCAGCCGTCGGGAGTCGGAAGAGTCGGTGTGGACGGCGGAGAGGATTCCGTCGAGTTGGTCGTCGATGAGGTCGCTATGTCCGGCGCGTTGGATGCGGCGCACGGTTGGGACCCCGGAATTCGTGGGGAAGTTCAGTAGACGCCACCAGGTGAGAACCGGAGCGCCGCCTCCAACGGGACACCTCGTACGATGCGTCCGTGGAAGTGGGGGAACGCGGTGCGGCTCAAGGCCTTTGACTCGTGGAGGCACCGTTGCTTGTGGGAGTGGTTGGCGGTAGTGGGTACGGTCGTCGTCGCGGCGCTGGGCGGTGCTGGGTCCGCAGGCGCGTATCGCGCCGGGGTCCCGGTGGGGCCGCAGGTGCGCAGTGTCGCGACGTCACCGTCATCGATTCCGTTGACGACTGCTGTGTTGACGACTGCTCCGTTGATGGCGCCGACGATTCCGGACGCGAGGGGGCGGTCCAGGGCTGATGTGGGTGTGTCGTTGCCGTCTACGACTGTTCCGGCTCGTGTGTTCGTGAGTGTGAAGGATTCGCTGTCGCCGGTGTGTCAGAGCGCGAGAGGAGCGGTGGCGTTGCCGGTTGGTCCGACGCTTGGGTGCCGGATCGTGGCTGCGTACGGGAATCCGTTGTCGAAGGGCATGGGCATATTGGGTCGTCTGCCGCGCGATGCAATGTTGGCTGACCTCGCGGCTCGCACCGCTTCGTGGCAGAAGGCTGATCCAGCACGTTCGCATCGTTGTGCGTTGGAGCTGATTGCGATCAGCGTCCAGGCTGCTCCTGGCGCGTCGGGCTTGTACCGGGCTCGGATGGGCGCCGAGCTCATTGATCGTGTGCTCGGCTGGGCCCGAGGAGCAGGGTGCTTACTGATCTTGGACGTGCAGGTGGGACACAGCAGCGTGGCTGCGGAGCTTCCCTTTCTTGAGCCGTGGCTTGCACAGCGCGATGTTCATCTCGGATTGGACCCGGAGTGGGACATGCCTGCTGGTGTCAAACCTGGATCCCGTATCGGCACCATGGACGCCGCGGACATCAACACTGCCGTCGACGCCTTGGCTGACCTCGTCACGGATAAGCACCTCCCGCCCAAGCTTCTTGTCGTGCACCGGTTCTTGGACTCGATGGTCACCAACCCGGGATCGATACGCACGCCGCCCCAGATCCGCCTGGTGGTGAACATGGACGGGTTCGGCCCCGAAGCCAAGAAGCGCAGCTCGTATAGGGTCGCGAAGGCGAACATGCCCACGCCGCTCACGGGGTTCAAGCTGTTCACGCTCATCGACCGGCCCATGCTGGAACCCGCGGTTGTACTCACCCTCGATCCGGCACCGGTGTTCATCAACTACCAATGACCGATAGCCAAGTCCGACCTCTCCGGCCCGACGGGGGACTCGGGTGTGGTGGTGCGCCGATTCGGCCCGGAACAGCGGAGCCGACATCAACGTTTCGCAATGGTCGGCGCCATCGGCGGTGGTGTTTGTCCACGGGTAGAGGGCCCGGTGGATGGCAGCGCGGGCAGCGGAGCGCCGCTGGTCGCAGTTGGGGCGATTGTGGTGTCGACGGTGGTGGTGTCAGCGGTGGTGGTGTCAGCGGTGGTGGTGTCAGCGGTGGTGGTGTCAGCGGTGGTGGTGTCAGCGGTGGTGGTGTCAGCGGTGGTGGTGTCGACGGTGGTGGTGTCGACGGGGGCGCTGATCTGGTTGCGGAACCCGGAGATGCCGGTGAAGGGATTGACGATTTGGCGGCGCATCGTCAGGAGCGGATATCTGGCGTCGATCCTTCGGTCGGAAAGCTGGAAGGCAGCGTCGAAGCCTTGCCTGTTCACCCGTTCGAGGACGCCTTCGTTCCATGCTCCATACGGGTACGCGAAAAACGTGATGCGATGCCCGACGATGCGTTCGAGCACGCGCCTCGGAGGCGAGATTTGGTCATCGACGCGATCCGCGGTCAGCTTGGCGAGGTTCGGGTGGTCGTAGGTGTGGGCCCCGATGGTGTAGCCGAGTGCGTCGAGGGTGCGTATCTGGGCGGCGCTGATCCAGTGCCGCTTCCCGATCACCACGGTCATGAGAAAGAACGTTGCGGTGAACCGGTGCTCTTGCAGTATGGGAAGCGCGGTCATCTGGGTTTCGTTGCCATCGTCGAACGTGAGCACGATGGGCTTCGGAGGTAGCGGCGTTGCGTTCACCACGTGCTCGTAGTAGTCACCGATTGAGACGACGTGCCATCCCTCGTCGGCGAGAACGGACATTTGCGCGGCGAACAGGGCCGGCGGCGTCGTGAGTCCCCGCGAGATCCGTGACTCGCCCCTGCGCCAGTCACGTATCTGGTGGTAACACAACACCGGAACCGACGCTCGGACGGCGAGGCTGGCAGGCTGGGCAGGTATGGAGGGGTTTGGCGTGGTCGCTGCTTCGGTGTGTACCGGACCCCGATCCGCCGGGACTGTTGCGGTCGTCGAAGGCCCGGGCCGTTCAGGCTGGCGCGCAGGACTACACCCAACATCGAGCAGGCAAAACAAGGTCAACAACACTGTGCCCGCAAGGACACAACCGCGATGCTTCACGTGGCCCTTCCCGGACTTCGCACTTCTACTTTCTGCGGTTCACTCGCGACATCGCCTCTCGCACCTGCTGAGAACGGCGAACCGCGTGCGTGTCGCTGCGCCACGGGGAGAGACGCCACGGCAGCGACAGAACTCGTCGCAGCACGCTAGTGGCCTCTGCTCGCTTCAGCCTCACGACGAAAGCATGGCACATGCCTATTCGCGGCAGACACTGTCGTATTCATCAGAACGAATTACCGGCTTTTCAGGGAGCGTGGGCGTCCGTCGGGATCGAGTACATGCTCATACGTCCAGTTCAATAGGCCGTGTCGTGCGCCGTGCGCACGTTCGATCTGGTCAGGCGTGAGGTGACCGGGCGGACGGGCACCCTCGCCGTTGGTGTGATGCCAGTCCTCGAAAGCTGAAGCGGTGCGACGAGGCGCTGCGACCTTTCGTGTGGATCGACCATGTCATCAACCGGTATGGAGGCGCTACTGTGCTCGCGACTTAAGCGGAGGCGTCACTCGTGCCAGCCTGCGGGCCGCCTCACCGGTGCCGCCCGGGTCGCACGGCTCACGCTCGTCACGGCTCACGCTCGTCACGGGTGCAGTCGACGTGGTCTGCGGCGCGATTTTCGCGGGGTTGTTGAGGTGGTCTCCGATTCAAGGAGATGCCACAAAATGGGTTCAAGGGTTACGTACACGCCGTCAAGCCTCGCTCGCGAAGTCCTTCAAGCCTTCCTCGCTTCCTAGATCACTCGACCGGCAGCGTTCTCGGTATCGGGCGAGGCGTGTCGGATGTAGCGGTGCAACGCATGATGGCGCGCTCAGCGTCCCGATCAGCTGGCAGCTTGAACTGAACGGCATAGAGGTCGCGCACGTTGGCCCATCCGAGGAGGTGGAGATGTGTAATTCGTTCTAGTTCGCCGACGTCTCTCATTGCGATCGGCCGTGCCGTCGTTGTCAGAGTTCTGTACCAACAGGATGCCGTGGCCCCTCACCCGAGCGTTCCCGTGGCCATTCCGGTGTCCGAAAGTTCAAGAGCTGCAGCGTTAGCTCCACCGGTCGTTGTCGATTAGACAACACACGAGCCGAACGCCAGGTGATACGGCAGACTTGCTGCCATAACGTCGTCGGAGCTTCTTGAGCGGATCGTGGGCGATCCGCAGATCTGCTTCGGGAAGCCGACCATCCGCGGTCACCGGATATGGGTGTCCCTCGTGCTCGGCCACCTGGCGGAGGGTTGGACCCCGGACGAGGTCGTCGACAACTTCGAGGGCCTCGTTGTGGACGACGTTCGAGCGTGTGTTGCGTACGGCGCGGGTTGCGTACGGCGCGGGTCGACCATGATGGCAAGCGACTTCAATTCGAGCGCCTCCCGCAGAATCGATCTCCGCGGCACGCCTGCGGGCGAGCAGCGCAGACAAGTGCGTTCGGGACGCTCGAGTTTCGCGGCATGGTGGCCGTTCGTCGTTTGTCGGCGGTACAACACGTGCCCTTTCGCCGAAAAGCGCAGGTACGCTGCCAAGCGTGGGCGACAAGTGGATGACCCCCCCGGTGGCCGAGGTGAGAGACACCACCGTCTGCGACCGCGCCGAGGCACTCGTCGATCTGCTCTTGCTGACGGACGCGCTTCCGCCTTTGGCGCACCGCAGGCTTGAGACACCCGCCTTCCGGGACCTCTGTGACCGACGCTGAACCGTCTCTGGTCGAGAAGATTCTCCAGATCCATTCGGCGTTGGCGCTCGCCGGAATCAGGCATGCATTCGGCGGCGCGTTGGCGCTTGCGTATTACACCCGAGAGCCACGGGCTACAGCTGACATCGATCTCAACGTGTCGCTGGCTGCCTCCGAGGCACGACAGGCATTTCTTGCGATGCCCACCGATGTGGTGTGGACTGCGGACGACGTCGCGCTGGTGGAGAGAGACGATCAGGTTCGCGTGTGGTGGGGCAGGACGCCGATCGACCTGTTCTTCCGAGCGTCGAGCTTTCACGATGGCGTTGCCGCCCGGACTGCGTGGATGCCGTTCAGCGACACCGAGCTCCCGTTCCTGTCGGCCAACGATCTTGCCGTCTTCAAGTCGCTGTTCGACCGTTCGAAGGACTGGCTCGACATCAGCGAGATGGTTGAATCCGGAAGCCTCGACACCGGCTCGGTCGCGGCCGTTCTCGAGTCGCTCATCGGCCCGGACGCGCGCATCGCGCGCCTCCGTGCCTTGGGTTCGCGCCATTCTTGACGCCGCGCTCATTCGCGGAGCGTCAAGAACGGTCGAAGTTCATCGAACCGCAGTCACCGTCGCCACGGCCGTGGCGACGCGGCGGGCGCGGGTCTCCGGCTTCTTCGCGTCCTCGACGGCGCGGACATGCTCCTTGCGGTGGCTGAAGGCAAGTCGTGCGAACGCCTCGGTGGCATGTGGCGCGTCGAGTTCATAGGGTCCGGTTCACAGGGTCGGGACCAGTTCTCGGTCCGTCCAGAAACCGGCGATCGGACCACCGGCTGGACCATCGGCCGCGTATCTCGCCATCCGGGCGAGGGCGGCCGCGTCGCCAAGGGCGATCACGTCGAACACGGCATGTGGACCAGCTGCACGTAGCGCAGTATCGCCCTTGCTCTTGCTTCGCGGAAGGTCGGTCGTGAGCAGCACGAGCGGCGTCGAGCTGCGGCCCCGCAACGCATGGGCCCGACCGAGGGCCCGCCACACGACATCGATCCGACTCATACCGCCGCCGAGCGTCGTATTGGGTCCGGCGACGTCGAAGTGCCACGCGGTGCCGTCCGCGTCGGTGGCTGCGAAAGTGACAGCGACACCGGTCTTGCGCACCAGCGCGTCAGTCCTGGTGATCGCGAAGCCGGCCTCGATCAGGCGCGCTTCGGCCATCTTCGACACCGCCTGCGGCTCGCGTTCGGATCGGGGTCCGGCGGCGAGTGCATCGGCGACGCGCTGCTTCGAGATCGCCACATAGGCCGGGTCGAGGTCGTATCCGACGTAGCGCCGACCGAGCAGCGCCGCAGCAACGAGCGCTGATCCGCTGCCGACGAACGGGTCGAGCACGAGATCATCGACGTAGGTGTACAGACGAATGAGCTGCTCGGGTAGTGCGACGGGAAAGGGCGCCGGATGCCCGACGCGCCGGGCGCTCTCCGGCGGGATCGACCAGAGATCGAGCGTCATGGCCATGAAGTCCTCCGTGGCAAGCGTGTTCTCCGACGGCAATCCTTCCTTCGCCCGTTGCTTCACCGTCCGCGCCCGGTCGAAGCGGCCTTTGCTGGCGATGATCACCCGCTCGGTGATGTCACGCAGGACGGGGTTCGATGCGCTGCGGAATGAACCCCAGGCGCACGATCCGGTGGCGCCTTCGCCCTTCTGCCAGATCAGCTCGCCTCGCAACAGCAGGCCGAGGTCGTGCTCGAGGATGCGGATGACGTCAGCGGAGAGACTGCGATATGGCTTGCGGCCGAGGTTGGCGACGTTCACGCAGATGCGCCCGCCAGGTTCCAGCTTGCGGACGCACTCGGCGAAGACCTCGGTGAGCATCGTGAGGTATTCGAGATAGGACGCAGGCACGCCCTCACGCTCGAGCTCTTCCTCGTACTGCTTGCCGGCGAAGTACGGCGGTGAGGTGACCACCAATGCGACCGATCCGTCTTCGATCGTCGCCATGAATCGTGAGTCGCCGACGACGAAGGGCTCGGCGATCGGCTTCGGTGGGAGCACGGTCGAATCGGTGGACACGTCGGGTGGGCGGAAGCGGTCGTAGAAGCCGGTTGCGTCATGGCTCTCGCGCTTGCCGACGCCGAAGTTGGACGTCGACGTCGGGCTTCGGCGGCGCTCTTCCATGGCGGCGCCAGACTACGCGGCGCGGAACCTGACACTCGAAGGCTGCGGTTCCTCGAACTTCGTTCACTTCGACCGACCGGTCGCCTGCCGACCGTTTCGTTGATCTCGACCACGAGCTCGTTGATCTCGACCGGGTCATCGTGAGGCGAGTTGGCGCAACACCCCTTCCGCCGCCGCGACGGCCGTACTGATCGTGGCCTGAAGCAGGTAGCCGCCGGTCGGCGCTTCCCAGTCGAGCATCTCGCCGCAGACGAAGACACCGGGTATGCGGCGGAGCATGAAGTCGTCATCGATCTCGCCCCAACTGACACCGCCGGCGGTGGAGATGGCCCGCGCGATCGCGCTCGGGCCGAGAACGGTGATCGGCGCGGCCTTGACGAGCGCGGCGAGTTGCGCTGGACCGGTAGGAAGCCCGCCCGGGTGTGCCTCCCGCAGCATCCCGATGGCCGCCGGGGTGAGCCCGCCGGCTTTGCGGAGGAACGAGGTCGTCGACTGGCTGCCTCGTGGTCGGGAGAGCCGGTCGACGAGCTTCGCCTCGGGAAGATCTGCACGCAGATCAACTGTGACGACTGCCGTCCGGGCGTTCCGGGTTGCGTCGCGCAGTCGGTGCGACAGCGCATAGACCGGTCCGCCTTCGAGCCCGTTCTCGGTCACCATCAGTTCGCCTCGGACGGTGCGGTCGCCGAACGTCACAGCCACGTTCTTCAACGGAAATCCGGCGAAGCGCTCGGCGAACACCGCCGTCCACGGCACCGAGAACCCGGAGTTGGCGGGCTCAAGCGGCGACATTGCGACACCGCGTGCTCGCAGCGCGTCTACCCATCCACCATCCGATCCGGTTCGGGGCCAGCTCGCGCCTCCGAGCGCGAGGACGACGACGTCGACCGGTCCGAGAATCTCGTTGGTACCAACCCTTTCGGTCGCCGTCGGTATGGCGGCCTCATCGGCGGCATTCGGTAGCTCTGGCGACCCGGACGGGCCGGGGAGATGGGTGAGCCGGACCCGTCCCTCGCCATCCCAGCCGTCGAAACGATGACGGGTGAGGAAGCGCACGTCGAGATCGTCGAGGCGCTGCAGCCAGGCCCGCAGCAGCGGCGTAGCCCGCAGCGCCCGGGGGAACACCCGACCGCTCGAGCCGACGAACGTCTCCTGGCCAAGCGATTCGCACCACGCCCGCACCGCCGCGGGAGGGAAGGCCTCGATGGCGGCCGTGAGCCGCGGCTCGGTCGGCGTGTACCGACGCAGAAGCTGCTCTAGGGGTTCGCTGTGGGTGAGGTTGAGCCCGCCTCGGCCGGCGACGAGGAACTTGCGGCCCGGCGATCGCATGTGGTCGACCACGGTGACCGCGCAGCCACTGGCCGCGACCACTTCCGCAGCCATCAGTCCCGCTGGTCCGCCTCCGATCACCGCGACCTGAGCCATGCCCAACCTCAGACGGTGCAGTCGGTCACGGCGATGTCCACGGTCTCCACGCTCCGACCGTACCGCGCCGTCCGAGCGCCGTTCCCGTCGCTGAGCGACTCGAACGAACGGCGTGCGAGCATGGCGTCGATGGCGAACGGACGCTTCGCACCGAGCCCGACCGGCGAACTGCACCTCGGCAACCTGCGCACCGCGCTGGTGGCCTGGCTGCTGGCCCGTTCCGCCGGCAGTCGCTTCGTGCTGCGCATGGAGGACCTCGATCCCGTCACGTCCAACACAGCTCATCAGATCGGCCAGGAACGCGACCTCGCCGCGCTGGGCATCGACTGGGATGGCGAGGTAGTGCGCCAGTCGGCTCGGACGCACCTCTACGACGAGGCCATCGGCCGACTCACTGCGGAAGGCCGCACCTATCGCTGCTATTGCACCCGTCGGGAGATCGCCGAGGCGGCCCAGGCCCCACACGAACAACTCGCGGAGGGCGCGTATACCGGGACATGTCGCGACCTCAGCCACTCGGCGAGGGTCGTACTCGAGGCAAGCGGACGGCGTCCGGCCCTTCGTCTGCGCGCTGACGGAGTGGAGGTCGCGTTCACCGATCGCTGGCGTGGCGAGGTCACCGGTGTAGTGGACGACGTCGTCCTTCGGCGCAACGATGATATGCCCGCGTACAATCTTGCAGTCGTGGTCGATGATGCCGACCAAGGTATCGAGGAAGTCGTGCGGGGCGACGACCTTGTGCCATCGACGCCGCGGCAGGTCCTCATCAGCCGCCTCCTCGGGCTGCCAGACATGTCTTATGCACACGTATCGATGGTGGTCGGTCCGTCAGGGAAGCGATTGGCGAAGCGCGACGGCGCCGTGACGATGACCGACCTGGCCGTCGTAGGTCGACCTGCGCCCTGGGTTCGGTCGCTACTGGGTCACTCGCTCGGGCTGGCAACGATCGCGGAGGACGTCGATACAGCGACCCTCTTGCGACGCTTCGACCCCGATGCGCTACCGAAGGAGCCATGGGTGTGGACCGCCAGCAACTGACGAGGCTCGCGGGCTCAGCGGTCGTTGCCTGACGGATGCTGATGCCTGGTTTCGTGCGCGTGCCGCCACGCAGCCTCGGCCCGTGCCAGCACCTCGCGCACGGGCAGGCCGATCCGCTGCGCAACTTTCGCGGCCTCCTCGAACTCGGCCTTGGCCCGACCAGCGCCGACCTTCACCCGGACTGGGAAGCCCTCGACATCAACCTCCTGGTAGGTCCGTGTCGCCGACCAGCGGTCGACCGGTCGTCCTCGAACGCCGAGCGATCCAGTCTCGGATGTGAGAACCATCGTGATCTGCTCGACCAAGGCCGTGTCAGCAAGCGCGCTTACCGTGTGCGCGGGACGACCCTTCTTCATGATGATCGGCGTGACCCATGCATCGGCTGCGCCGGCGTCGAGCAGAACCTGGATGGTGTGGGCGAGGACTTCCCCGGTGGCATCATCGACGTTCGTCTCCAACAGGACCATTGGCTGCGTTGCCGGCGACGAGCTGTGCGCCTCGCCGATGACGACCTGGACAAGGTTGGGCATGCCGTCGATGTCCTTGGTGCCGGCGCCGTATCCCACGCTGCGCACGTTCATCTGAGGGATCGGCCCGAACTCAGCGCTAAGTGCACTTAGCAATGCTGCGCCTGTCGGAGTTGTCAACTCCATTGGGACGTCGCGGCCGTAGGTCGGGATGTTCCGGGCTGCGAGAAGTGCGATCACCGCCGGCACTGGGTTTGGGATCAATCCGTGCTCGCTGCGGACCATTCCCATGCCCTGCGCGACTGGACTTGCAGTGACCTCGTCGACGCCGAGGACCTCGAGCGCTGCGCAGGTGCCGATGATGTCGACTATCGAGTCGATGCCGCCGACTTCGTGGAAGTGCACCTTGCTGAGCGGCTGATTGTGGATGTGTCCTTCTGCCTCGGCCAGCGCGGCAAAGACCGCCTGCGATCGGACCCGCACGCGTTCCGGAAGGCGCGCCTCTTCGATGAGGCCGCAGATGTGCGAGTAGGTGCGCACCACTGTGCCGTCTTCTGGAGCGTGGACGAGAACGTGACATGCGCCGAGACCGGACTTCTGGACGGCCTCCACATCGAGCGCCCAGCCCGACAGTGGGAGCCGTTCAAGCATACCGCGCACTTCATCGATGTCAGCGCCCGCGTCGATCAGCGAACCGAGCGCCATGTCACCGGCGATCCCGGCGAAGCAGTGGAACCAGGCGACGGTCAACATGCCTGTGGTCTCCAGCAGTCCGAAGGCGTTTCGTCGTTTCGACGCGACTGTCCGAGCGTTCTCCGGCCAACTCCGCGGTGGGTCATGGCTACGATCCTGTCGCGAGATCGATCCGCATGTGCAGTCGGGTGTCGACACCTCCGAGGATTCGCATCACTGCGCACGCAGCGCCATAGCCGTTGTCGATGCCGACGACGGTCACGCCCGCAGCGCAGGAGCTGAGCATCGCCAGGAGCGCCGTGACCCCTTGGAACGACGAGCCGTACCCGACGCTGGTTGGGACCGCGATCACGGGTGCACGTGCGATACCACCCACCACGCTGGCCAGCGCGCCCTCCATGCCGGCAACCACGATCACCGCGTCTGCCTCGGCAATCTCGTCGATGTGGGGGAGGAGCCGATGGAGACCGGCGACTCCGCAGTCCTGAACCCGATCGGCGTGAATGCCATACGCCGTGAGCGTTGCGGTCGCTTCGGTGGCGACGGGCAGATCGGCCGTGCCAGCGCTTAGTACGAGTACGCGTTCAGTCCTTCTGCCGGACGGGTTCCATACGACCGTGGCCCGGTCGTCGCCAGTGGCCGTGACAGTGCCCCCCGACGGGCAGGCCGACACCTGTGCGGCAGTGGCCCGGCTCAATACGACCGGCGACCCTTCAGTGAGCAGTTCGTCGATGATCTGCGCGCATTGGATCGGTGATTTGCCGGGGGCATACACGGCCTCGGGCATTCCTTGCCGAAGCGATCGGTGATGGTCGATGCGGGCCATACCGAGGTCGGCGAAGGGCAGCCGCCGCAGCGTGCGGGCCGCGTCATCGGGGTCAATCGCACCATCCCGAACAGCGGCGAGGAGGGCGTCGAGTTCGCGGTCGTTCATCGGCCGTTTTTCATTTCAGCGAGCTCGTGGTCGAGGGGACGTCGAGTTCCAGGGTGGACGTCGGAGTCGGAGTCGGTTTCGGAGTCGACGTCGTGCGGAAGGCGGGCTGTTGCGAGGTCGCGTAGTTCTCGCCCATCGTCTTGCGCATGATCATGTCGACCGCGGTCCACGTGGTCTTTGTGAAGGGGTAGGAGACGACGGGTGTCAGCCCGCCGAGCACCACGCCGATGATCGCGAGCCGCAGCGCGGGTGGGTGCGGAGCGGTCACCGCGAAACCGACGGCGATCACGGCGATGATCATCGCCTGGGTGACGATGACGTTGACCACGAAGGCCCCGAGGAAGAAGCCCTCCTCACGCTCGAAGTGGTAGCCGCAGCCCGGGCAGTTCCGGACCATCTGCGTCCACCGCCGGAAGAGGTGGCCCGACCCGCAGCGTGGGCAACGGCGGGTGAGGCCCCGGACGAGCAGCCGTGTTGAGGACGGTGTCCGATGATCGACGGTCGATTCAGCCATGGCGCGTCCATGATGGTCGATCCTGTGCGTCCACGTTTCTCCGGGCGCCTGTGCCTGCACTGGGCGCAGGCCGTTGCAGCGGCCGATCAGCCGATCGTGAGCTGGGCGATCAGGTCGTCGATGATGGAGCGCTTGCCGTCGTCGCGCTCCCAGGCATCACCCACGGTGTCATGATCGACGAGGCCCGATGCGTCTGGCTCGATGCCGAGCGCGGTCGCCGCGTGTTGGCGCAGCATGGCCGGCTCGACTTCGTCGTCGTACGCCGGAAAGGCCTCGAGACCGTCCCATAGGTCCTCGGCGCGGGCGATTGGCTGGTCGTGACCCCGGGCTATCGCATCAGCGACGCGGACGAAGACCTCGTAGGTCCCGACAGCCTTTGGCCGTTCGTAGCCAGCGACCGGATGCAACCGCCACTCGATGACAACCTCGCCCGGCCCATCCGGCCGCAGCCAGACCTGTGAACCGTTCACATAGGCATCGTGGGGATCGCCGAAACGCTCGTTGAGGGCGACGATGAGGGC
>JAYTFI010000405.1:0-13212 GCA_043734485.1 Acidimicrobiales bacterium
GAAGCCGCCGAGACCGGCGATGAACATGACGATGGTGCCCCGGTTCATGAACTGGCGGCGGGTGACGGCGTACTGATCTGCGTCCATCGGCGGGCGCACCACATCGACGCCACCAGGCTTCTCGAGCACGGCAACGCTTCCGCCACCACTGCGCTCGAGTGCCACCGAACGCTCGAGAGCGCGGCCGGTCTGCGGGGGTGGGGTGAGGGCAGCTTCGGCGGCGGCCGACTTCGCAGCCGATTCGGCCTTCTTGCGGGCCGAGCGGTCACGCTTCTGCGTCTCACGGGCCAAGAGCCCGGTGGCCGCGTCGCGGTCACTCGAGCGGGCGGTGACGACGAGGAAGAGGGCGACGGCGACGGCGACGGCAACTATGGCGATGAGGAGGATGGTTCCGGTGCTCATGAGGTGTGCTCCGTTCTCGAGCTTGGGTAGGCGAGCGGCGATGGTCGTGATCGGACCGTCACAACTCGAAGAAGATTCCCTTTTGCCAGGGCATGACGAAGTTGAACCCAGGACCACGGAAGAAGGATCCGATGATGACGAGCACAGACCAGAACATGATGAACACGCTGAAGAGCGAGATGGCGAGCTTGCGGTCTTCCGGCTTGTTCGACGGGTTCTTGTCCACGTACGGGGCCAGGATCAGCAGGAAGATGCCCATGCCCGGAATGGTCACACCGGCCACCATCGGGTGGAACATGGTCAGCAATTCCTGCAGCCCGAGGAAATACCACGGTGCCTTCGACGGGTTCGGTGTCTGGTTGTAGTTGGCCAGGCCGAGCAGAGGGGCGTTGATGAACGTCGACACCACCATGAGCACCACAAGGCAGGCCAGCGAGGCAACGAACTCGCCGACGAGTAGGTGTGGCCAGGTGTTCACCTTGTCGGTGGGGGTCGCCTTGACGTCTTGGATAGAACCGGCCTTGACCACCGTGAGCAGGCGCTGCGTGTGGCCGGCCGGACCGGCGAGGCCGGCGGTTGCGGACTGAGCCAGCGCACCGGCCGCGGCCGCGGCACCCGTGCCGGGCTTGTCGAGGACGGCCACGCCGCCACCGGTGGCAGGCGGTGCGTCGCCCCCTCCGGATGCCTTCGCCGCCTTCGCGGCAGCGCTGCGGGCGAGGAGATGAGCCGGGATCTTGCCCGTCTTCTCGGCCTCGGCGTAGCTGGCTGCGGCATCGACGTCGGGGGCGGCAGCTGCAACCGGCACTTCAGCCGCGGGCGTACCACCCTCGGCTGCGGCCTTCTTCGCGGCGGCGCGGGCCTTCGCCTCTTCGGCTCGCTTCAGCAGGTGTTCGGGGACATCGGCCATGAGCTAGATCTCCACGGGGAGTAGGGCGACGAACGAGGCGAGCAGCGAAGCGCAGCGGAGAGGCGCAGCGCGATCAGATTCAGCCATGGGGGTTCCTCAGTGCACTGGGGTGGGTGCGGGAATGCATGTGTGGGCAGGTGGTCTTCGGCTCACAGCGGGCCGGAGATGCCACCGTCCTTGCGGACTCGCCAGAAGTGGATGGCCATGAAGATCACGATCACGAACGGGAACAGGAGCACGTGGAGCACGTACCACCGCAGGAGCGTGTCGGTACCTATTTCCACTCCCGAGAGCAGGACGAAGCGGGCCTGATTTCCGAACACAGGGGTGTAGCCGATCATGTTCGTGCCGACTGTCACCGCCCACAGCGCCAACTGATCCCACGGCAGCAGGTAGCCGGTGAAAGACAGCAGGAGGGTGAGCGTGAGCAGGATCACGCCGATGACCCAGTTGAACTCCCGCGGCGCCTTGTACGCCCCATGGTAGAAGACGCGGGCCATGTGCAAGAAGACGGAGAGCACCATGAGGTGGGCCCCCCATCGGTGCATGTTGCGCACGAGCAGACCGAATGACACAGCCGTCTGCAGCGTCCTGATGTCCTGCCAGGCCAGCGCTTCGGTCGGCCGGTAGAAGAACATCAGAAAGATGCCGGTGACGGTCAGGATGATGAAGAGGAAGAACGAGAGACCGCCCAGGCAGAGCGTGTAGCTCACCTTCACGGCATGGCGCTTCACCTTGACCGGGTGCAGGTGGTAGAGCAGCGAGTTCATGATCACGTAACTGCGGTTACGCGGGGAATCGCTGTAGCCCTTTCGGAAGATCGAGCCGGGACGGAAGATGGAGCCCCAGGCCTGGCTGCCCTGGACTTTCTCCACGGTTTCGGCCGCCTTGTCGGCGATCGTCGGTTTCATCGGTGTAGCCACGTGCGCTCCTGCTGTTCGTTCTTTTGGATCGTTCTCTTGGGTCGTGCTGTTCGTTCTCGGGCGAATCGAGCCGGAAGCGCTTAGAAGCGCATCCCGTACGAATAGCCGTGCTTGTTGTCGCGCATGTGCTGGTCGCCGTCCTTCGGCGCCACACCAGCCTTGCCCATGATGATCACGCCGGTAGGACACCGGTCGACACAGAGCCCGCAGCGTGTGCAGACATCTTCATCGACCACGAAAATTACGTGGTCATCGGGATCGGTGCCAGGGGCGACAACATTGACCGAATCTTCGACCGTGCCGGCCGACAGCATGTGGATGCACTTCCACGGGCAGATGTCGACGCAGCCCTCGCACATGATGCATTCGGACTGGTCGATGTGCAGGAACTGCTTCGGCTTGACGCTCTTGTTGAGCTCTTCGACGCTGATCTCGGCCAGCGTGTAGGCACCCGGGAACAGCGGCATTGGTGGGTTGGCTTCAGGCATTGCGCACTCTTCAGGCCTTCTTGACCAATGGCCGGCCGTACGACGACACGGGCTCGATCGCCGCCTTCTCGGCCGCGGACTTGCCCCGCTTCTGCCACGCCGTCCAGATGAAACCGTGAGCACCGAGGAAGACGATGTAGATGCCTGCTGCGAGCGCATCGCGGACCTTCTGCTTGTCGATCTTTACGCGGCCCCGACCGAAGAACGAGACCCCATCGGGGAAGAACACGTTCTTTGCACCCGAGTACCAATGGTTGTTCCACTTGTGGTTGAGGATCTTGTTGATGGGCCCGGCCGGGATGCCGATCGCGTCAGAACGCCAGTTCAGCGTCTTGCCGTCGGCCCACTTCAGGAAGAGGTCGGGGACGATCCCGTAGGCCAGGAACATGATGCCGAACACGATGAGCCCGCCGACGATGGCCTCGCCCCACGTGACTGGCGTGCCGACAGGGCGGCGCTTGCCATAGATGAATACGAGCGACACGCTGACTATCAGCGCTAGAAACGACCCGAAGAACGCAACCACTCGATTTGACCCATCCGTTTCGTGCCGGTTGTGAACGCGATCACATGCTAGTGGCTCACGGTTCCGGCGCCTGTCTGTTCGACCTGGTTCTACCACGGGGTCGAGAGCGGAGGCCTAATCACGGCGGTCGGTCCGAGCCGCTTGGCGGTCCTCGCCGGCGCCGCATCCGCGGACGGCCCTGCCATCGCTGGAACCGAACGTGGCTTCGCCTGCCATCGCTGCCAGTGGATCGAACGCCCGTGAGCAGCAGCGCGCCGCCCGAACGCCGAAGTTAGGCGGTCGTGTCGACTCTCGCCTAGATTCGCCGCGTTCACCGCTCGCCTACACCCAGGACACCCCGTCCCTCGGAGGAACCGTGGCTGAAGTACCCCCCCACCTGCTCGATCGCTCGCGCGCCCGGCGCGCCGCGCTCGGCCTCGGCACTGAAGGAGGAGAAGGATCCGCTGAGGGTGCCACCGCGACGGCGCCGACCCCCGTCGTGGCCGCCGGCCCGGCTGCGGTCGCCCCCGCCCGTAGCGCTGCTCCCGCGCCGAGTGCGCCGGCCGAGCCGGTCTACATAGCGCCGCCTGTGCCAAAGGGCTCGAGCCTGGCCAAGTTGGGCTCGGTCTTCTTCCTGATCGCGACGCCGATCTGGGCGCTGTTCATGTTCAACTCGTTCAACGTCCCGAAGAGCCTCATACAGACGCCGGCGGAGATCGGGCAGACGCTCTACTCAACGAACAATTGCGTCACCTGCCATCTCGCCAACGGCGCCGGCAAGGAAGGCGGCGGCGTGGGCAGGCCGCTCTACAACGGCAACGCCGAGCTCACTTTCCCCGACCCGCTCGAGCAGGTCGCGTTCGTCAAGCACGGTTCGTGCGCCACCGGTACGCCCTACGGCAATCCGAAGCGGGCCGGCGGCCAGCACCAGGCGATCGGGAACATGCCGAGCTTCGACGGCGTGCTCACCGACGAGCAGATCCTCTATGTGGTCGCCTATGAGCGCTCGGTGCTCAGCGGCAAGGACTTCCCGACGGACCTGTATGCCAAAGTCGGCGAGCAGCCCAACCCCGCCCGTGTGCTGGCACCTGGTGCTCCGGCCACGACGATCGCACCCGTCTCGATCGACAAAGTGTGCGGCTGATCGACTGCGTGTCCGGGTAGCGAGGCCGGCCGTCCTACGCTCGGTGACGTGGAGCACAACCACCCCGACGATGAGGCCATCGACGCCGTGTTCGCAGGCGGCGATGATCGCTCCGAGAACTTTGACGGCGACGCCATCGAGGTACCGATCGGCGCAAACGGCGAGCCCGACTGGGATGCCTATTACAGCGATCCGCGATTCGGACACTTCATCGGGTCGCAGCACGAGCGTCCTCCGTCGCTGCCGTTGATCAGGCGATACAGCGCGAACGGCTCGGTGATGGTCGCCGTCGCTCTGGGCTTCCGTGAGGTGTTCGACCCGCACCGGGCCAAGGTCGAGATTGTTCAGGAACGAGACGATTCGGGGGATGGCGACCGGCCGGACAAGGCGTTCCATCTCGACTTCGATCCCGATGACCCGCGGGCGACACGGGCCGTGGTGCGCCCCCACATCAGCGAACGAGATCCGTCTGCGGACTAGTTCGGATCACTCGTTTCCGTTGGACTCTGCGGCGGCGGCACGGAGGCAGGATTGCCGCGCCGACGCCGATGCACCAACCGCAACACGATCGCGAGCAGCAGCACGACCGGAAGGAAGGGCAGGACGACACCGACGGCTTGCGCTCCTGACCGACTGGCAGCCACGATCGCCCGCCCGCCGCCGCGTAGGCCGTGCATGAAGGATGGCTTCTGCCGAGCCGGCGGGCGTACATCGGATGGCTGGGTCGACGAAAGGGCGACAGTGACCGTCGACAGCGCGACCTGGTCGGCGAGGACATTGCGCTGGCCCTGCATCGATTCGATCTCGGCCTCGCGGGAGGAGAGTTCACGTTCGATCTCGATGAGATCGGCAGCCTTCGCCGCGCTGCCGAGCAGAGTGCGCAACCGATCGGCGCTGGCCCGTTTCGTTCGCAGCCGGCTGTCCAGGTCGACAACCTGTGCCGTCACCTCACTGCTCGAGGTCGAGAGGCTCGTCAGGCGGCCGAGCCCACGGAGCCCGGTGAGGGTCGCGTCGAACGAACCCGCTGGAACCCGCAGGACGATGCGGAGCGACGGCACACCGGCGTAGTCGCCCTGCTGTGCGGCCACGAAACCACCCTTGGCACTCACGATCGACTGCACCCGGGCTGCAGCCGCGGCAACATCGGCCACCTGAACGGCGAGTTCCGCCGTTCGAATGATCATGCGTCCGGCCGCCGCGTCCGGCACGGCAGTTGACGGCGGGTTCGTCGGCGGCGAGGCGGCACCGTCTGCGAGCGCGGCGGCGGCCGCTGTGGTTTCGGCTGCGCCAACCGCGCCGACCGCGCCGGCATCGTCCAACGTGGCGATGGTGGCAGAGGTGGTCGTGTCCGACGACTTGTCTGACGCTCGGAGTGCGCCTGAGCAGCCGGCCGCCGCGACCAGCACGAGCAGCACGAGCAGCACGAGCGCTGTCGTCGTCCCGGGCCGGCGCCCGCCGTGCCGATGTGCGTTCGTGCGTCTGCGCATGTGATTTCCCCCGGTTTCAACAGTGATGTGATGACTCGACGTTCGGGCGCACCTCCTGGTTCCGCGACCTCTGCGATCTTTTTGCGTTCTCGAAGCGGGCGGGAACCATCCCCGGGCCGAGCGGCGTCGAAGACGTCGAGAACAGTTCTGCCCTCGGGTCCGTATTGACCGAGCAGTCAGGGAACTGCGCTGCGCAGCCTGATGGTTCCGTCACAGATCCATCACCTTCCCGTCGTTCACTGAACGCAGTACCGAAACGTCGCAGTCATCCGACAGCACGCCACGAAGGAGGTACCTCCAATGGCCACCCTCACCCACCCTCGTTACCCGCTCGGTGCGCCGATTCTCGCTCCGCAGGCACCACGCCGAGTCCGCGCCAAGCGCGGCGACGGGGAACGTCTCCGCTTCGAGATCCTCGACGCAGTCGACACGCTCCTCGCCCGGGGCACCAAGGACGACGCCGTGTCGATCCGGGCCGTCGCCGACATGGTCGGCTGCACTCCCCCGGCTATCTACCTGCACTTCTTCGACAAGCAGGAACTGCTCTTCGAGGTCTGCGCCCGACGTTTCCAGCAGCTCAGTACGCACATCGACCTGGCGACGGCCGGCGTCGATGATCCGCTGGCTGCGCTCGATGCCGGGATCCGGGCTTACGTCGAATTCGGCCTCTCCCACCCCGAGCACTACCGGGTGCTGTTCATGGGCCAGAGCGTCCTCACCAAGGACCAGATGGACGAGCTCAGGCGAACGGGCGTCACCGGAACGGTGCGGCTGATCGAGCGCTGCCAGCGCTGCATGGATGCCGGACTCATCACGGCCACCGACGCGAAGCTCATGGCCAACAGCATCTGGTCGATGGCACACGGCATCGTGTCGATCCGCATCGCCAAGCCCCAGGTCGAATGGCCGCCCATCGCCGCGACCCTCGATCACGTGCTGGGCAATTACCTCAGGGGTTTGCGGGTCCGGGGCGACTGAAATGCGCGGCCGAGATCGACTACGAATTTCCACTGGAAGTCAGTCACCGGCATCACGCTCAGCCGATTAGCCCGCTGGAGAAGATGGAACGGGCCGAGCGTTTCGGTATGCGCACGTAGCTCTTGGAGCGGCAGTAACGACGGGAAACGCTCGATGAAGCGCACGTCGCGGCTCGTCCATCGCGGCTTCGCCGGGTCGCTCTTCGGATCGAAGTAGTGGCTCTCCGGGTCAAATTGCGTGGGGTCTTCGTAGGCCGCACCGATGATCTCGGCAATGCCGCCGATGCCCGGCACGGCACAGCTCGAGTGGGCAAAGAAGAACTGGTCGCCGTCCGCCATCGCCCGCATCCAGTTCCGAGCCCGGAAGTTTCGCACACCGTCCCAGCGGAACTTCTTCCTTGGGGACTGCTCGAGATCGTTGATCGAAAGCTCTTCAGGCTCGGACTTCATCAGCCAATAGGCCATGTCAATTAGTTCGCGCGCTTACTGCTTCTTGGCAACGGCGACCGCCGACTCGGCGGCGGCCTCGATGGTTCCGTCGATGTCGGCATCGGTGTGGGCAAAGCTCGGGAACAGCGCCTCGTAGGCACCGGGCGCCATGGCTATGCCGCGGTTGAGCATCTCGTGGAAGAAGGGGCCGTAGAGGCCGTTGGCATTGGCTGCGCGGGCTTCGTCGTAGTCGCCGATCGGCGTTGCGGACAGGTGCAAGCCGAGCAGGGTGCCGACACGGGGTGCCTGGATCGGGAGGCCACCGGAGCGAACCGCCTCCTGCAGACCTGTTGCCAGTCGAGCGGCCTTCGCCTCCAGTTCGGCGTAGCGGTCGCTCGTGCAGTGCGCAAGGACGGCGAGGCCGGCCGCCGTGGCGAGGGGGTTCCCCGACAGTGTTCCGCCCTGGTATACCGGCCCTATCGGGGCGAGGGCAGCCATCGCGTCCCGACTGCCGCCGAACGCGCCGACCGGCAGTCCGCCACCGATGATCTTGCCGAAGCACCACAGGTCGGGTCGGACACCCGACCACACGGTCGCCCCGCCCGCACCGAGACGGAAGCCGGTGATGACCTCGTCGAACAGCAACAGTGCACCGGCCTTGTCGCACGCCGCCCGCAGCCCCGCCAGGAAGCCGGCGGCAGGGGCGACGAAACCCATGTTCGCGGCGATCGGTTCGACGGCTACGACGGCCACGTCGGCGCCGATCTCGGGGATCACGTTGTACGGCGCGACGACCGTGTCGGCGACGGCGCTGAGCGGCACGCCATCGCTGCCGGGCAGGCCCTGGTTAGCGATGCCGCTGCCGCCAGCCGCGAGGAGCGAGTCGCTGGCGCCGTGGTAGCAGCCGGCGAACTTGAGCACCTTCGAACGTCCGGTGATGCCGCGAGCGAGACGGATCGCGCTCATGGCCGCCTCGGTGCCGCTCGACGTCATGCGGATCATCTCGAGTCCGGGCACGCGCTCGCAGATTGCTTCCGCGAGCAGGATCTCGCGATAGGTGGGCGCGCCGAACGTGGTTCCCTGCGTCGCCGCCTCTCGGATGGCGGCGACGACGGCCGGGTCGGCGTGGCCGAGGATCGACGCGCCATACGACTGCACATAGTCTGTGTACCTACGACCTTCGACATCCCAGACGTAGGCGCCCCTGCCGCGGGCCACCGTATACGGCGTGCCACCGACGCTGCGGAAGGCGCGCACAGGAGAGTTCACGCCACCGACGAGAACCTTGAGTGCGCGGGCGTGGAGGGACTCGTTGGTCTCGCCGATGCCGGAGCCGTCGGCGGTCGCGCTGCTCGAATCGATGCTCGGGCGCGGGTCGGCGCTCACTGCATCGCCTCGGCGAGGTCTCGGGAGAAGTACGTGAGGATCATGTCGGCGCCGGCCCGCTTGATGGCGGTGAGCTGTTCGAGGGCGATGGCCGGGCCGTCGATCCATCCCCGCTCGGCCGCCGCTTTGATCATCGAGTACTCGCCCGACACGTGGTACGCCGCTACCGGCACGTCGACCTCGGCCCGAACCTTGGCGATGATGTCGAGGTAGGTGACGGCCGGTTTCACCATCACCATGTCTGCACCTTCGGCAATGTCGAGGCGGACTTCGGCAATGGCCTCGCGGGCGTTGTGCCAGTCCTGCTGGTAGCCCTTGCGGTCACCGCCACCGACGATCTGCACGTCGACCGCTTCGCGAAAGGGTCCATAGAGCGCAGTGGCGTACTTGGCCGAGTAGGCGAGGATCGGAAGTTCCGAATGTCCCGAACTGTCGAGAGCACTTCGGATGGCACGCACCTGGCCGTCCATCATGCCGCTCGGCGCAACGACCTGGCTGCCTGCTTCGGCCTGTGCTACAGCTATGCGCGCATAGAGATCGAGCGTTGCGTCGTTCCGGACGTTGCCAAAGCCGTCGAGCACGCCGCAGTGGCCGTGGCTCGTGTACTCGTCGAGGCACAGGTCGGACATGAGCACGACCGTGTCGCCGAGCTCGTCGCGCAGTTCCCGCAATGCGTGCTGCACGATTCCGTCCGTCGCCCAGGCCTGCGAGCCCTCGGAGTCCTTGGTGGCCGGGATACCGAAAAGGATGACACCGGGCACGCCCAGAGCGGCCAGCTCGCGAACCTCCTTGCGCAGGCTCTCGAGTGTGTGCTGCACCACGCCGGGCATAGAAGCGATCGGCTGCGGGTCGGTGATGCCCTCACGCACGAACAGGGGCGCGATCAGATCGTCGACGCCGAGACGGGCCTCGGCCACCATGCGGCGCAGCGCCGGAGTACGGCGCAGGCGCCGCATACGCCGGCTGGGAAAGGCGGATTCGCTCACGGCCAGCGAGCGTACGCTGCCGGCGGACGCACACCGCCCGCTCGTTCGCATGCCGTTGGCAGCCGAGTGATCAGCTGGCCTTCGCCACGCCGATCGGACAGGAAACGCCCGTGCCGCCGAGGCCGCAATAGCCCATCGGGTTCTTCGACAGATACTGCTGATGGTAGGGCTCTGCATAGTAAAATGTAGGCGCGCGTACGATTTCGGTGGTGATGGCATCGTATCCCGAGCGGTCGAGCTCGGTCTGGAACATCGCCTTGCTGGCTTCCGCCGCGGCGAGCTGCGCATCGTCGGTGGCGTAGATGCCGGAGCGGTATTGGGTGCCGACGTCGTTGCCCTGGCGCATGCCCTCGGTCGGGTTATGGCTCTCCCAGAACACCTTCAGCAGCGCGTCATAGCTCGTGACCTTCGGGTCGAAAACGACGAGGACGGCTTCGGTATGCCCGGTGCGGCCGCTGCAGGTCTCCTCATAGGAGGGGTTCGGCGTGATGCCCCCGATGTAGCCGACAGCCGTCGAGAAGACGCCGGGCGCCTGCCAGAACTTGCGCTCGGCGCCCCAGAAGCAACCCATGGCGAAGATGGCCGTCTGCAGGTCCTCGGGGAAGGGGCCGGCGATGGGATGGCCGTTCACGTGATGCGCCGGCGGCACGGGCATGATGGCCGTGCGGCCGGGCATTGCGGTGTCGGCGGTCGGAAGTTCGAGTGACTTGCGTCCGAAGAGTGACATGCAGCCATAGTAAGGCCGACACCGCTTTTCGTTACACCGACCACCCGTTTCCGACCAGCGCTAGTTGCGCAGGAACCTGCAGAACTCGTTGCCTTCAGGATCGGCAAGCACCGTCCAGGGAGACGAGTAGCGGTCGAGTGCTGCGGCGTCGGACCGCTCAGGTAGGCGTCACCGTTCTCCTGCATGCCGCACTCGAGACCGAGCACAGCACCCCAGAACCGGCCAAGGCGTGCCGCGTCGACCGCGTCGATGCAGAAGTCCTTGAATGCGACGAGCGCCACAGAGCGACGCTACGCCGCGTCAGGCCCCGAGTCGGGCTGCGATGGCGCGGCCGATCTCCAGCGACGCGGTCGCGCCGGGCGAGGGCGCGTTCAAGACGTTGAGGACACGGCCCTTCTGCCGGAACAAGAAGTCGTCGGCCAACGCGCCGTCGGCCATGACCGCTTGGGCCCGCACGCCGGCAGCCGCTGGCTCGAGATCGGCCTCCTGCACCGCAGGTACGAGCCGCTGGAGTGCCTTCGTGAAGACCGTCCGGTTGAACGAGCGGTACATCTCCTCGAGACCATTGCGCCAGTACTTCTTGGCCATGATGCGGAACCCCGGGAAGCGGAGGTACTCGGCCATGTCGTGGAAGTCGCGCTGGCGCCACGAGTAGCCCTCCCGAGCGAGCGCGAGTACCGCGTTCGGACCGGCATGCACATGGCCGTTGATGCCGCGCGTGAGGTGCACGCCAAGGAACGGGAAGCGGGGGTCGGGTACCGGGTAGATGAGGTTCCTCACGAGGTGGCTGCGACTCGGCGCCAGCTCGAAGTACTCACCCCGGAACGGGATGATGCGGACGTCATCCATGCCCTGCGACCCGGTCAGCCTGCGGGCTACGCGATCCGACTGCAGCCCGGCGCAATTCACCACGGCATGAGCTTCGACTTCACCCTGGCTCGTCTCGATCACCATGCGCTCGCCCCGCATGGCCATACCGGTGACTTCGGTTCCGAGGCGAAGCTCCACGTCGGCCACCCGCAGCTGCTGGGCCAGCACGGCGCACACACCCGGGTAGTCGGCGATGCCCGTGACCGGAACATAGAGGGCGGCGATGCCCGCGGCGTGGGGTTCGAGTTCGCGAATGCGTTCGGGGCCGACGCGCTCGACCGGCACATCGTTCGCTCGGCACCTCTCGGCGAGATCATCCATCCGGCCGAGCTCACTCTCGTCGGTGGCAACGACCAGCTTCCCGCATATCTCGTGCGCGATGCCGTGCTCCTTGCAGAACTCGACCATCGACTTGCGCCCCACGGCACACAGTCGAGCCTTCTCCGAACCGGGCTTGTAGTAGACGCCGGCATGGATCACGCCGGAGTTCCTGCCGGTCTGGTGACCCGCCAACGAGCCCTCCTTCTCGAACAGCACGACCGTCTTCGACGGATCCTGTTCGACGATTGCACGTGCGGTCGCAAGGCCGATGATCCCGCCGCCGACGATCGCGACATCGAACACGTTCTTCATGGGTTCATGTTGGCACGCGTGTCCAACGCGCCGAATAGGGCACCCGGCCCATTGCGAACGGGTGCCGAAGAGAGCCTTCGGCGAGCGCCGGCGGGACCCGAGCGCCCGGTGGTCTGTCGCACTAGTTACGGTGAAGAGCGGTGTTGAGGCCTTCCCACTTGGCTTTGTTGGGGATGACCTCGAGTGCACCCGATTGACTGTTGCGACGAAACAGGATGTTGCTGTGACCGCTGAGGGCACGGGCCGCGACGACTTCACCGTCGGGCAGCTTCACCTTCGAGCCGGCGGTGATGTAGCAGCCGGCCTCGACGATGCAGTTGTCGCCCAGCGAGATGCCGACTCCGGAGTTCGCTCCCAACAGGCACATCTCACCGATGCGGACCTGCTGCGTGCCACCTCCGGACAGTGTGCCCATGATCGATGCTCCGCCGCCGATGTCCGATCCGTCACCCACAACCACGCCAGCGGTGATCCGACCCTCGACCATCGACGTGCCGAGGGTGCCCGCATTGTGGTTGACGTGACCCTCGTGCATCACCGTCGTCCCGGACGCGAGATGCGCGCCAAGTCGGACGCGGTCGGCATCGGCGATGCGAACACCGCTCGGGATCACGTAGTCCGTCATGCGGGGGAACTTGTCCAGCGAGTGCACGCGGACCTCGGCGCCGTCAGCGCGCAGCGACGCCCGTACCAGATCGAAGCCGTCCGGGTCGAAGGGGCCCAGGTTCGTCCAGACGACGTTGTTCAGCAGACCGAACGCTCCTTCTAGCGACACGCCATTGGGTTGCACCTTGCGATGCGAGAGAAGGTGGAGACGGAAGTAGACGTCCGAACCGTCGGTGGGTGCATCCGTGAGCGCGCCGATGAAGGCGACGACGGCGGTACGGGTGCCGCCGGCCGCGGCGGGCGCGTCGAGTGTGCGACGCGTGAGCTTCAGGGCGTCGATATTCGGATGCGGCTGCCCGTCACCCTCGAACGGGACGAACTCGGCAAGGATCGCATCAAGCGCCGCTGCGTCGAGTGCATATGTGCCTGTGCCTTTCGTATGCCCGACCGCGGCAGCGATGACGGCGGCAGTGGCGAAGTTCTCGTCGAGATTCACGACCGGATAGGCGGCGTCGAGCACCTTGCCCGAGGGTGCCACCGTGGCCACGCCGACCGCGAAGGCGGCAGGGCGTTGGTAGCCGGCGATCGCCTCGATGGCGGCAACTCGGTCGGCGAAGTCCTGGGCTGTGGTGGTCGGCACGAGGGCCACGGTACCAACCGTACGCTTCTGCGATCCGCACGGAATGCGGCAATACCGCCGGTGCCGCGTCCACGCGTCTGGCAGGGTTGCGACATGCCGCTC
>JAYTFI010000406.1:0-4923 GCA_043734485.1 Acidimicrobiales bacterium
CCGAGCGCGGCGTACTCCTCGGCCGCCTCGGGGACGAAGTACACGAAGCGATGGGCCAGGTTGATGGCCATGTGGACGTTGTGCACGATCGATCGATCCATGCGCGGACTGTACCCGGCCGGTCCCGCCGCGCCGGCTCCGGTTTGCGGACGGGGCTCTTCGATGATGAACTAACTGTCTGGTTACTTTCCGACCAGCTTCGAAGGGGGAACACCATGGATCTCGGACTCACCGGCAAGCGCGCGCTCATCACGGGCGCCACCAAGGGAATCGGCCGGGCCATCGCCGAGACGCTACTGGCCGAGGGCGCATCGGTATCCATATGCGCGCGTACTGCTGCCGACGTCGATGCGGCTGTCGCCGAGCTGTCGGCGAAAGGCAAGGCGGTGGGCGCGGTCGTCGACGCGGCGGATGGCGACTCGTTGCGGGCGTGGGTGGCGTCGTCGGCCGAGCAGCTCGGCGGCATCGACATCTACATCCACAACACCTCGGCCAAGCCGGCCCGCAAGCTCGAGGGCTGGAAGAACAACTTCGACATCGACCTGATGGCGCTTCTGCACGGTGTCGAGGCGGCCACGCCGTTCCTCGCCGCACAAGGAGGCTCCGTCGTGAGCATCGGTACGACCGCGGTGTCCGAGCACTTCGCCAGCGGGAGCGGCAGCTACTCCGCCTTCAAGGCCGCGGTCACCAACTGGACGCTCGGCCAGGCGCAGGTTCTGGGCGCAAAGGGCATCCGCTGCAACGTGGTGTCGCCCGGCCCGATCTTCGTCGAGGGCGGCGACTGGGACCGCATCAAGGCCGGCATGCCGGCCTTCTACGAGGCCACCGAGAAGAACCATCCTGGGGGCGCGCTCGGTGTCGCCCAGGACGTGGCCGACTCCGTGGCCTTCCTCGTGAGCGACCGGGCCAAGCACGTCAACGGTGTGAACCTCACCGTCGACGGCGGCTTCCTCAAGCGCATCAACTACTGAGCGCTCATGTCCGATCGCATCGACGCCTACTTGGTAGCCGGCGGGAAGTGGCACGACGTCGACTTCGCTCGCCGCGAGCTGCTGACGCTCCTATCAGCGCATGACGAAGTCCGTGTCAAGGTTGCAGCTGAATACGAGGACACCGCGGCCATCGCCGCCTGCGAGTTCCTTGTCAGCTACACCTGCGACGTCCGGCCGTCGGAAGCGGCACAGCACGCGATCGGTGACTGGGTGCGAGGAGGCGGACGGTGGTTCGCACTCCATGGCACGAACGCAGCGCTCGACCTACCACGGCCGAACGGCGTCGAGTCGCCTCGGTGCTTCCCGGCATGGGCCGAGACGTTGGGCAGTCAGTTCGTGGCCCATCCACCGATTCACCCCTATGCGGTCGAAGTGGCCGATCCGTCGCATTGGTTGGTGGCCGGCCTCGACACGTTCACGACCGACGACGAGCTCTACCTCAGCGAGTACCACGGCCGCGAGTCGCTCCACCCGCTCCTGCACACCACCTGGTCCGGCGACGCCACCGGATTCGAGGAGCATGACTGGACCGTGGCCACCCGGGGATCCGACTCTCACCTTGTGATGTACGTCAAGACAGTGGGAGATGGGGCGATCCTCTACAACACGCTCGGGCATTGCCGGGGTCACTACGACATGGCTCCTCTGCGCGCGTACTACCCCCAGATCGAGCGTGGCTCGTGGGAGCAGCCGCAGTACTACGAACTGCTGCGGCGCGGCATCCGCTGGGCCATGGGCGCGACCGAGTAACCGACCGAAGGATTTGCGTATGGAACCAACGCCTGAAGTCCTGCACGACCTGCATCGCCGCATGGTGCGCATCCGCCTGTTCGAGGAAGCTGCCGGCAGGCTGGCCGAGGCCGCGAAGCTGCCCGGCTTCCTCCACCTCTACGTGGGCCAGGAAGCGGTCGCCTCGGGTGTGTGCGTGAACCTCAGCGACGCCGACTCGATCACGTCGACGCATCGCGGCCACGGCCATCTCGTGGCCAAGGGTGGGCAGTTCCGGCCGATGATGGCCGAGCTGATGGGCAAGGCGACCGGCTACTGCAACGGCAAGGGCGGCTCGATGCACATCAGCTCGCTCGAGCTTGGCATGCTCGGCGCCAATGGCATCGTCGGCGCCGGCTGCCCGATCGCCGTCGGGGCTGCGTTCACCCACAAGTACCGCAACGACGGCAACGTCGCTGTCGCCTTCTTCGGTGACGGCGCGACGAACATCGGCGCCTTCCACGAGGCGGCCAACATGGCATGCGTGCTGCAGCTGCCGATCGTGTTCGCCTGCGAGAACAACGAGTACGGCGAGTTCACCCGCCGCGACCAGACGATGGCCATCACCGACATCGTCGACCGCGCCCAGGGCTATGGCATGCCCGGCGTGATCGTTGACGGCATGGACGCCGTGGCCGTCTACGAGGCCGCCGGCGAGGCCATTGCCTACGCCCGGGCCGGCAAGGGACCGACCCTCATCGAAGCCAAGACGTACCGCTTCTACAACCACCACGGTGTACAGAATCTGGGTCTGAAATATCGGCCCGATTCCGAAGTAGAGGTCTGGAAGCAGCGCGACCCGATATTCACGCTCGAGGCCAGGCTGACCGAGATCGGCGTGATGACGGCTGATCAGGTGGAAGCGGTATGGGCCGAACTTCGGGCCGACATCGCCGACGCGATCGCATTCGCTGAGGAGAGCCCGCTGCCTGACAAGGACCAGCTGTTGGAAGACGTCTATACGTCGATGGCGGTGCCGGCATGAGCGCCGACGTGGCTGCTGGCGAGCGCGCGCTGTCCTACCTGATGGCCTTCAACGAGGCAGTCCGGCAAAGTATGCGCGCTGACGAGAACGTATTCTGCGTAGGTGAGGACATCGGTGCCTTCGGCGGCGTGTTCGGTGCCTTCGGCGGCCTGCAGAAAGAGTTCGGGGCCCGACGCGTCGTCGACACCCCCATCAGCGAGCAGGCCATCATCGGCCTCGGCGTCGGTTCGTCCGTCACCGGTCTCCGGCCGATCGTCGACCTCATGTTCATGGACTTCGTGTGCGTCGCGCTCGACCAGATCGTGAACCAGGCGGCGAAGCTGAAGTACATGTTCGGCGGCAAGGCTTCGCTCCCCTTGACGATCACGACGGCCGGTGGCGCCGGCCTCTCGGCCGCGGCGCAGCACAGCCAGAGCCTCGAGGCCATCCTGTGCCACATTCCCGGCCTCAAGGTGGTGTATCCGTCGAACCCGTACGACATGAAGGGCCTCATGGTGTCGTGCATACGGGAGAACAATCCCACCGTGATGGTCAAGCACAAGCGACTGCTCGGCATGACCGGGCCGGTCCCCGAGGAGATGTACAGCGTGCCCCTCGGCGTGGCCAACGTGCTGCGGCCGGGCAAGGACGTCACGGTTGTCTCATGGGGACGCATGGCCAACGAGTCGCTCGTTGCCGCCGAGAAGCTGGCCGAGGAGGGCATCGACTGCGAGGTGATCGACCCGCGCACGTTGCAGCCCTTCGACACCGCCACGGTCGTCCAGTCGGCCCGCAAGACGAACCGCATCATCGTGGTGCACGAGGCGGTGCGCTTCGGCGGCCTCGGCGCCGAGATCGCGGCGCAGGTGCAGGAGGAGGCCTTCGACTACCTCGATGCCCCGGTCGCCCGCATCGGCGCGCCGTTCTCGCCGGTGCCGTTCAGCCCCGCTCTCGAGAAGCACTACGTGCCCGACGCGAGGAGCATCGCGGCAGGCATCCGCGAGGTATTCGGCCGCAAGGCACCGGGTAGCTGACCCGGTCGGTCGAGCGCAATCGTGGGCATCGTCGGCGTCATTGCCAACCCGGCTGCCGGGAAGGACATCAGGCGGCTCGTCGCGCACGCGTCGCCAACCTCTGACGCGGCCAAGATGGGCGTGGTCCGACGAGCAGTCATGGGCGCGATCGACGGCGGCGCGACGCGGATACTCGTGGCACCCGACCGCCACAACCTCTCGACGCGCGCAGTCGAAGGGCTGTCGTCCGATTCCCCTGCCATGATCGAGGTGCTCGACGAGGAAGCCCACGGTTGGTCGGGCGACACCATCGCGATGGCCGCCCGCATGCAGAAGGAGGGCGCGCATGCGGTGCTGGTACTCGGCGGCGACGGGACCCATCGCGACGTCGCGAAGGGATGGCTGAACGTGCCGATGGTCGCGATCTCGACCGGCACGAACAACGTGTTCCCCGGCAACGTCGATGCCACGCTTGCCGGACTTGCCGCCGGTCTCGTGGCCAGCGGCGTCGTGCGCCTCGGGTTCGTGTCGCACCAGGCGAAGGTGGCACATGCCACGTTCAGCGACGGGTCGAACGACGACCTCGCACTGGTCGACCTGGCACTGATGGAAGGTCGGTTCACCGGGTCGCGTGCGGTGTGGGACCCCGCATTGCTACGCGCACTCATTGCCTGCATCGCCGAGCCGGCGGTGGTCGGTCTTTCCTCCATCGCCGGTTTGCTGCACCCGGTCGATCGTCGCAGCCCCGGCGGGGTGCACGTGGTGTTGGGTGGGAGGTCGGTCGTCCGGGCCCCTCTTGCTCCGGGGATGTTCTTCGACGTTGGGTACGCGTCGGCAACGTTCCTCGCGCTAGGTGCGCCCGTTGTGTTGCAAGGGCCAGGCGTGGTGTCCTTCGACGGCGAGCGCGACCGCCTGCTCGGTGACGGCGATTCGGTCACCGTGCGGCTGCGGGCCGACGGTCCGCTTGTCATCGACGTCGATGCAGCCATCGCCGCCGCGGCCGCCGCCGGCCATTTCAACCGCATGCCGCCCACCTCTCGCTCGACCCCTCGTTCGACTGTCAACTGAAGGACTCTCCGATGCCCACCGAGTTCACCATGCCGAAGCTGGGCCTCACGATGGAGGAGGGGACCATCCTCGAATGGCTCGTGGCGGATGGTGACGAGGTGCGGCCTGGCGCCGCGGT
>JAYTFI010000407.1:0-3138 GCA_043734485.1 Acidimicrobiales bacterium
GGCCCTGTCTCGAATGGTCGCGGGGCCTCGTCGTCAACGGTACCGAGCGCATGGCCGTCTTCGTCCGAACCGGGCAGCGTCAGGCGGTGAGTTGCGGCCGGCCTATCCGGCGCAGACCGTCCTGTCCGGCGCTTCAGACCGTCCAGGTACCGCCGGACCGGAGGAGCGCGCCGAGATCGCCCGGGCCCTTCTTCGAGGCTTCCAGCAGCTGGTTCGACACGGAGCCGCCATAGTCCGAGCGCTCGACGGCGCGGAACACGCCGAACGGGGTGGGTGACTGCCGATCGGCCGACAGCCGGGCCAATGCGAACGCCAGCGACGGATCTTCTCGGTGAGCGTCGTGCACCAAGAGCGCGTCTTCGCCGACGTCGGCCACTTCGACGATGCGGAGCTGTCCGTCGGTCCCCATCACCACGCCGCGCTCGTTGTCGGATCCGAATCGGATCGCCTCCCCGTGCACGAGGTTGATCATCATCTTCGGCCGCTGCTCCCGCCCGATGAGTGCCTCGAAAGCCCCGTCGTTGAACACGTTGCAGTTCTGGTAGATCTCCACGAACGACGCACCTCGATGATCGTGGGCGGCACGGAAGACTTCGATCATGTGCTTTCGGTCGAGGTCGTGTGTGCGGGCCACGAAAGTCGCCTCGGCCCCGATGGCCACGGCTAAGGGATTGAACGGATGATCGATCGAGCCATACGGCGTCGACTTCGTCACTTTTCCGACTTCGCTGGTGGGTGAGTACTGGCCCTTGGTGAGTCCATAGATCTGATTGTTGAACATCAGAATTGTGAGATTCACGTTGCGTCGGAGCGCGTGGATGAGGTGGTTGCCGCCGATCGACAGGCCGTCGCCGTCGCCGGTGACGACCCACACGTCGAGGTCGGGACGGGCGACCGCAATGCCGGTGGCGATAGCGGGTGCACGGCCGTGGATGCTGTGCATGCCGTACGTGTTCATGTAATACGGGAACCGCGACGAGCAGCCAATGCCGGACACGAATACGACGTTCTCGGGTGCGATGCCGATGTCGGGCATCAAGAACTGCACGGCCTGGAGGATGCCGTAGTCGCCGCACCCAGGGCACCAACGGACCTCCTGGTCCGTCATCCAGTCTTTCTTCGTCGTCATCGAGACCGTTGTCATCGCGAGATCCCCTCTAGCGCGTTTGCTATATGTGCTTCCAATTCGGCGGACGTGAACGGCACGCCGCGGACCTTCGAGATCGAGCGGGCGTCGACGAGGAACTTCGAGCGGATGATCGAGCACAACTGCCCGGTGTTCATCTCCGGCACGATGACCCGCTTGTACCGGGGCACGATGTCGCCGATGTTGAGGGGCATCGGGTTGAGGTGGGCGAAGTGCAGCCATGCGACCTTTTGGCCGCGTCGCTGCGTCTGCTGCACCGCCGACTTGATCGCGCCCCAGGTGGAGCCCCAGCCGATGACCAGCAGATCGGCGTCTTCGTCGCCCTCGACCTTTGCGAGCGGGATGTCCTTGGCGATGCCGGCGATCTTCGCAGCACGGAGCATGACCATGCGTTCGTGGTTGTCGGGGTCGTAGCTGATGTTGCCCGACCCGTCCTCCTTCTCGATGCCGCCGATGCGATGCATGAGGCCGGGCGTGCCGGGAATGGCCCACGGACGAGCGAGGGTCTCCGGGTCGCGCAGGAACGGCCAGAACTCGGTGGTGCCGTCGTCGCGCGTGTGGTTGTGCTCGGTGGCGAATGCGACCGAAATGTCGGGCAGATCCTCGACGTTCGGGAGCCGCCACGGCTGGGCGCCGTTGGCCAGGTAGCCGTCGGTGAGCAGGATCACGGGCGTGCGGTACTTCAACGCGATTCGGGCCGCCTCGATCGCGGTGTCGAAGCAGTTCGGCGGGCTGTAAGCGGCGACGACCGGGATCGGCGATTCGCCGTGCCGACCGTACAGGGCGAGGAATAGGTCCGCCGCCTCGGTCTTCGTCGGCAAGCCGGTGGAAGGGCCGCCGCGCTGCACGTCGATGATGATCATCGGCAGCTCGAGGCTGACGGCGAGCGAGATCGTCTCGCTCTTCAAGGCCACCCCTGGACCGCTCGTGGTGGTGATGCCGAGATGCCCCGCGAACGCGGCGCCGAGCGCAGAACCGGCGGCGGCGATCTCGTCTTCCGCCTGGAATGTGCGCACGCCGAAGTTCTTGTGCTTCGACAGCTCGTGGAGGATGTCCGACGCCGGCGTGATCGGGTAGCTGCCGAGGAACAGCGGAAGGTTCGCCTGTTGCGCCGCGGCCACGAGGCCCCAGGCGAGCGCAGTGTTCCCGGTGATGTTCGTGTATTCGCCGGCCTCGAGCTGAGCCGGGGCGATCTTGTACGGGTGGTCGAACAACTCGGTGGTCTCGCCGAAGTTGAGGCCGGCCTGGAATGCCGCCCGGTTGGCGACGCGCACCATCTCGTTCTTGGCAAAGCGTTCGTCGATCCATGCGAGCGTGCCGTCCGCGGGCCGGGAGTACATCCACGTGATCATCCCGAGTGCGAAGAAGTTCTTCGACCGCTCGGCGTCGCGTGGCTTCACGCCGAGCGGCGCGACGGCCTTCTGCGTGAGGCTCGTCATCGGCACTTCGACGACTCGATAGCCGCCGAGGCTGTCATCCTCGAGCGGATTCGACTTGTAGCCGGCCTTGGTGAGCGCCCGCTCGTCGAAGTTGTCGACGTTGACGATCACCATCCCATTCTGCTCGAGATGGTGCAGATCGGCTCGGAGTGCGGCCGGATTCATGGCTATGAGCACGCTGGGCGCGTCGCCCGGAGTGGAGATCGCGTGATCGGCGATGCGCACCTGGAACGACGAGACTCCGGCCATCGTGCCGGCTGGGGCTCGAATCTCGGCCGGGAACTCCGGGAGTGTCGAGAGATCGTTCCCGAAGAGGGCCGAGACACTGGTGAATCGATCACCGGTGAGCTGCATGCCATCACCGGAATCGCCGGCGAAGCGGACGACAACGTGATGCAGCGGCTCCGCGCCGTCATCGACTGCTGGCGGATGGTCGACAAGATCGGTCATGCGCAACGCCCCCCGGTGTTGGCTCGTGTGATCTGAACTGTTCAGTCGTGGGTGGACTGTTTTCGCACGGTAGCGCACCCACGGAGCAACAACGCGTTCCGC
>JAYTFI010000408.1:0-11343 GCA_043734485.1 Acidimicrobiales bacterium
CGCCGTCGCCAACACGGTGGCCGACGCGCCAATGCGCCCATGCGTCAATGCGCCCCGACCCCGAAATTGCGGCTCCCAGGCGTGTCAACATCAGTTGACTCACCTCGGGGTCACCAAACGACGAAAAGCGGGCCAGTCCGCGCCGCCATCTAGATCGCAATCACTTCGACCAGAGCTCCGAGCATTCGAAAATCGTCGGGATTGCGGGTGTAGAGGGGCAACCCAGCAGAGCATGCGGCCGCGGCGATCAGCAGATCGACGGCGCGTGCACCACGAGCTTTGCGTCCCGACGCCACAACGGCCGCGTAGATACGTCCGTATCCGCGCGACGCTTCGGCGTCAAAGGGGTCCTGAACGTCGAGGACCACTACATCGCACGATGGGCCTGCCTTCAGGACTCTGGCGACACCTTCGGTCAAGGGTCGTTCATGTTTGGACGAGCGGCGATTGAGGGTCGCAGTGCGAGCTGAATGGTCGCGCTTAGGGTGACAAACGTCCCGATCACCGCCCGGGGGAGCGCGCCTTGTCGGACGCTGTCCCCGAACAACAGGTATCCGGCTGTCGCGGCCACGAGGATTTCGGTGGCCCAGAGCGCAGCGGTAACCGGCCCTACGCTGCCCGTTCGCAGAGAGTGAGCGTGAACGACGAGGCCGGCGATCGTGTAGGCCGCGAAAATCCACGCGGTTGGCTGCACAAGCAGCTTGCTCGGCGACGTCGCGAGTTCAAGTGTGCGTACCGTCGTGGCGCCGAGGCTGAAGAGAAGGCCGGAGACCGACGCGGCCACGATCGGCAGGGATAGGCGTGCGGCAAGAAGGCCGAGCATCCCGGCGACGGGAACCCCGAGGGCCAGCACGACACGGGCCTTCGTGCCGCCATTCGTGTCAGCGGGCGGCGCGGCGGCAGACCCGACGAGGACGACCCCCGCCAAGACTGCCCCGATCGCTATGCCGTCGATACCTCGCAGCGGCGTGTGCAACAAAAGCCACGCCAACACGGCGGTGACCACCACGCTGCCTGCCAGCGTCGTGTGAACAGCGAACAGGGGTAAATGGTTGACGGCGTATATCGTTAGCAACCAGCCGACCAGGTCGCACACGAGACCGGCGAGGTAGGGTGCCTGGCGAATGATCGTCGCCAGCCCCTCCATAGGAGACGAGCGCCGTGCGGCAAGCGATTGCAATACCGCGCCGAGCCCGTAGAGGCTCGCTGCGCTGATGCTGGCGATGATCGGCCAATTCATCGCGCATTGCCAGGTCGTGTGAAGGATCCACAAACCGGGTCGGTTGGCACGTCGGCGACGAGAGTCGCATCCGAAGGCGCCGGCGTCGTGTTTGCCACCTAACACGACCAGCTTACGAGCTGGCAGATAAATTGTTCGCTCATCGTCGGATGGCGTTCTCGTTGACCGTTGCCGCCGTTCGAGTGGTCCATCGACGGCTCAGTCCGAACGCAGAAACCAACATCGCGTAAATAGGGCCCGGAAGAAAACAATTGCACGTCGTCTGACGGGTTTGGCCTGGTACGGGCACCTTCTCGCCCTCCGGTCGCACAAGTAGCTTTCTTGCGGTCCCTAAGCCCGAAGTACATCGCTCGTAGTCCGATTGACGACGGTTGAATTGTTGCGGGGGCGATCTTCTCACTGATGTCCTGTGGACTGCGACCAGACCGATGGGTCCAGCTGCGACGGAGGCTGGCTACGAGAACGGCGGATCTTGGCGTTGTGTGCATCCGGGCTCTCGTAGGCCAGTTCGGCCACGAACAACGAGACGGTGAAGCCCACAGCGGCCACAATCGCCGCCGCATTGAGGTCGCGCCGAGTCGTCCCGTTCGGCAGTGCACCCGCATCGAATCGTCCGACGAGCCACGCGGCGGCAAGGATTCCCAAGAGGTTTGCCCACGAGCAAACAGAGTCCGACGCCAGCTGTGGAGCCGATGCTCCAACCGCTCGACGATCGATACCGACGTCCTCGCGAGACGAACCGCTTCGGCCGCATGCGCGACATCAGAGACGTCCCCAGGTCTGCCTGGCATGCCCAGAATTGGGCCGAGCGAGATGAGGATATCGAGGTAATACCGATATTTTCTTGGGTGGACCTGACAGCAACAAGCATCACTTGGTTACCATTCTCAGTCAATACCTGACAATAACGGCGGTGCGGTCGTACTCGCGAAGAACCCCGTCCGCAACGCTGACCTGCCGCGACTGCGTGCCTGGGTTTCAATAGCGGAGGATGGCGGCGATTCGGTTGTGTTCTTGGAGGCGGTTCTCGGCGACGATGGCTACCTGACCTCCGTGGTTGAGGACGACCTCGATGGTGTCGTCGATGATGTCGTCGACAACGTCGGGGGAATCGCGGTCGTCGGCCGGTCGTAGTTGTCGGTTGTTGTCGAGACGGACGGCGAGCGTGTAGGACTCCTCGACGATGAGTAGCTCGATGCGACGGTCGTTGGCTAGGGACCAGACTTCGTCTATGCCTCCGGCGTATCGGCAGCTGGATCGGGCATGCTCGAGGCGTTTGAGTGCTCGGGTGGCGTCGCCGCGGAGCCAGTCGGTGACGAGGGGCCAGGCGGCGTTGTGCAATTCGATCCAGCTGGTTCGGTCGTGGTTTCCGGGCAGGATTCCGATGGTGTCGAAGAGGTCGGGTCCGACAAGGTGTCGCACGGATCGTTCGACTCCGGCAAAGACCGTCGGGAGCGTGAGGTGCGTTTGTTCGACTTTTAGCCGTTGGGTGAGGTCTCTCGTCCAGGACGGGGTGCTCTGTTCCGGTTGACGTTCGAGCGGCCAGGCGTCGTTGCGTTCCTCGATGAGGCGTTGCCGGTCGCCGATGAGCAGCCGGGTCCTGTGGTCGCTGACGGTCACGACTCGGTAGGTGGCGGTCCGGTTGAGATCGGCGACGAGGTCGCGGGTCGCGAACGTGTCGTCGATCACGACTCGTTCGTCGATGGCGCGCCCGAGTCGGACGGCGGCGGAGAAGTCGGGTGACACGCAGAGCGCGAGTGCGGCGGCTGATGACTGTGCTGTCTGGTCGTGAATCGTCTGGTGGAGTGTCGCCATCAGGGTGGCGCGCAGCTCGTCGCTAACGTCGCCTTCGAGTCGGTTGTCGGCGTGCTTGGCGAGCCTGGTCGCGGTTGCGACTTCGGTGGGGCTGAGCCCGGAACCGGGTGCGGTGTTGAAGAGCAAGGTGACGCTCGGGTAAACTTTTTGGCGCTGGAGTTCGGCCAGGAGAGCTCGGTTCATGTCACGGCCTTTCGGTTGGAGGTAACGGTGTGGGATCAGGCATTTCACTGTTCGGGTGTCCGGTCGGGCGTTGGATCCAGCGCTGTATCGCAGGGACAAGCACGGCGAGGCCGGCAGTACCGGCGAGGATCAACGTCAACCCGAAGAGTCGGCGTTTGTCGATCGCGACCGCAACGGCACCGCCGCCGATGACAAGGGCCGAGGCCGACAGCGCGAGCAATGCACGGCGGGTTGCGCTGGTCAACAGTTTGGTGGTGGCGTCGGCGGCGCTGGCCTTTGTACGATCGAGTGCGCGTTCGGCCCAGGCGAACTCGGTGGCGAGCACGAGGAGGCCTAGGACGACAACAACTATTCCTGGGCCCGGGAGCACGAGCATTGTGAGGCCCGCTCCAAGGATGATGATGCCGACGATGAACACGAGTAGTCGTTTGAAGTTCGACGCGAGCCACCGTATCCATTGCAGGGGATAGTGCAGACCAGAACTCATTTGGACGATCCGGTGAACTCATAGCTGGTCGATCGAGTCCGCGTTTGACCCGCTGGGCCGGGACGGGGTTCTGTTCGAGGGTCGTCGATACAGTTCTCGATGTTCGTGATAGGGCACGGTTGGTTTTTCATTGCGCTGCCTTGATCGGCTGCCTGTCCGTTGGTGGTGACGTTCTCAGTCGTGCGACGCGCTCTTCGGTCGGGGGATGGGTCATGAACAGCCGGGCGAATCGGACCTTGCGGCCGCCGAAGGGGTTGATGATCCATGCGGAAGCTTGGGACGGATTGATGTGCATGGGAACTTGTTTGGCGTAGGCATCGATTTTGGTGAGCGCGCTTGCGAGCGAGGCGGAGTCGCCTGCGATTGCTGCGCCCACGCGGTCGGCCTCGAACTCGCGAGAGCGTGACAGCGCCAGTTGGATGATCGTGGCTGCGACTGGAGCGAGCAGCATCAGGAGGATCATCGCTATTGGGTTCGGTGCGTCTTCGTCGTCGCCTGCGCCTCCGAAGATGTTTGCCCACATCGCCATCTGTGCCATGTACGTGATGCCGGTGGCTAAGGCGGCGGCGATGGATCCGATGAGGATGTCCTTGTTTTTGATGTGGCTCAGCTCGTGGGCGACGACCCCGCGGACTTCGCGACGGTCGAGGATCGCCAGGAGACCTTCGGTGACGCACACCACGGCGTGTGCCTCGTTACGTCCGGTGGCGAAGGCGTTTGGTTGCGGGCTGCGGGACATGAACAGGCGAGGTGGCTGGAGGCCTGCTCGCGTTGCCATGGCGGTGAGTTCGTCGTGAAGCCATGTCAGCTCTCCCGGTGGAACCGGGTGGGCTCCCGCGGCACGCACGGCGAGCTTGTCGCTGAACCAGTACGAGCCGCCGACCATGGCGACGCCCAGGATGAGGCCAATAGTCGTGCCGGTTCGTCCGCCCAACGCGGATCCGGCGATGACGAGTGCGCCGCCGAGCGACGCGAGGAGCGTGACCGTCTTGAGGTTGTTCTTGTTGAAGGCAGTTGCATTCATTCGTAAGCTAACTTTCCTTGTTGATCAACCAGTGGGGTCATTTGCGTGGTCGTTGCGCCGTATCGGTCGTGGTGGACGTCGGGAGCGTCTGCGTCGAGGTCGGGTTTTCCTGGACGCGGAGTTCGTGTCACCGAGACCTCCGAAGACCAACACACGATGCTGATATTTGGGCGGCACTGAGAAGTAGCCGAGGATGAGTGCGAAGACGAAGATGTTTTCGACGGAGAGCGCCTTTTCGATCAGGTGCCCAGCGAAATACTCGCCCGCCGGTTGCCCCCCGGCGAAGCTCCACACGCCAATACCGAACGACAGACCCAACGCGACCGAGACAGCGCTCGTCGTCGCCGCTTCACGAATCGACACTTCATGGGCGTCGCGACGGAAGGCGAACAGGTCGACGGCAAGCGCAGCGAGGATGACAGCAAGGACGCCACCCCGAACCCACACGGATATGTCCAACGGAGCTGTCCTTTCGGCTGACACGAGAATCGTGAAAAGCCGAAGGTCTCTCCGCTGAGGACATCACTCTCGATGCCTCCAGCTAGCCGCACCGGACCCTCCGAAGAAGGACGTCTTGACGATGGGCTTCGGGGGATACTCCCCTTCGCTCCTTACAGCATGACACAGTTGCCTGTCAGCCGCGAGCACGACGAAACATGCGCGGCCGATGACCTCCCGAAACGTCACGAGGCCCGGCGCGACCGTGCGTGCATACCCAGACCAGAACCCCCATCAGTCGACTACAAAACTGACACGCCACACGCGGCACGAGCACACCACGGCCAGCAGTCGCTGCATTTCGGTGAAGGGTCGGACATCAAACCCGGTGAGAAAACGCGACAATGCGCCGGAATGTGAAGATTCCCACGGTGCGAGCGTACGGTTCCGACGGCGGTTCGCACCCAGCGAAACGATGCTCAGCAGCGTGCGTCGAGCTCGGCCTGCAGCTCGGCCTTGCGCTCCCCGACGTCACGGAGGCTGCAGTCGGCGCAGTAGACCACTGAGGCCTTCGCTTCGGTCGTGAGGTACCAGAGGCAGCACGATCGCCGATGGAAGTGCCACGACTCGGCTGGTGTGAGCGCTGACGACGGCGAGGAACGTAGCGCTGAAGGAGACGGCAGCGCGGCCGCCCGCAGCGTGAACAGCTCGCCGAGTTTGCCGTGCTGCGCCTCGATCTGGAACAGCACATCCTCTGTGAACGTACGAATTGACCGACGCTCCGCAGCAGAGGGCAGCACACCTTCGATGGCCCGCAGCGTCGAGATCGCGGATGACGCAACATTGCCCCACAGCAGCCGCTCACCGACCTTGGCCAACGCACGGGTGGCCGAGACGAGCTCGTCCAGGTGGGCGAGAAGCGAGCCGACCGTCGAAATGAGGAGTGCCTCGCGGTCGGGCAGGCGGACGTCGACCGGAGCGGTATCGGCGAGCGTGCCGAACAGTGGCGCGCCGAGCAGGGCAACTGCACCGGGCCGGTGCCGGGTGATCCGCAGTGCGACCAGTGAAGGGTCGACGTCGGGGGCGCGGCCGTTCAGGGCCAGCGACGGCAGGACGGCGGCCGCGACCCGGTAGGCCCACGCCTGCACGAACAGCGACGCCGACGTCGCCCGGTCGGGTGATCCACGGCCCGCGCCCGTATCGTCGATGAGCGCGCCCAGATGGTCCGGGTCGGCGAGCACGTCACTGCAGCGGAACCAGTCCGTTCCCTCCGGAACAGACGGTGGCGTGAGCACGGTGAGGTACGAGACGAGCGCCGATACCCGGTCGAGGTCGGCCCGCAGCTGTGATGCGGCGGGGGAGGCGACGTGAGCTGTGGGGATGTCGATCGCACTCATCGGGTGCTCCCCGCCGACACGCGCATCCGGGCGTTGGGTGCGGAGGCCGAGGCCATGAGCGATGCGAGTTGCGCGCAGTCGACGTGCTCCTCGATGGCGTCGGCCAGGCGATCGATCTGGCGGTTCCGGGCATCGGCGAACGAGGCACCATCAGAGCGGAACATCTTGCCGGCCCGAGCTGCCACGTCGGCGAGGAACACCCGCCGGAAGCCATCGTCTTCGAACAGGCCGTGCAGTGTCGTGCCCATCACGAGCGTCGTCCCGACGACAGCGGACACCTCGACGGCGCCGTCGTCGAGCACCATCCAGGGTTCGACGGAGCCGACCGCGACGACGCGGCCATGATGGATCTGATAGCCGCTCAGACCGTGATTGGCCGACCCGACGGTTGCCGTGGCGCGCCGCTGTGCCGTCACCTTCGCGGGGTCGAACATCGTGCGCACGTCGAGCAGGCCGAGCCCCTCGACGACGCCCTCGCGCGACTCGACGCGATCGTCGATCGCGCCGCCGAACATCTGGTAGCCGGCGCAGATGCCGAGGCACGTCGGCGCGACCCCATGGGGACCGGCGAGCACGTCGGCGAAGCCGTTCGCCCGCAGCCAGCGCAGGTCGGCCACCGTCGCCTTCGAACCCGGCACGATCACGAGGTCAGGCCGGCCGAGGGCCGACGCGTGGTGGACGTAGCGGACGTTGACGCCGGCCTCGACCGTGAGCGGATCGAAGTCGGTGAAGTTGGCGATGTACGGGAGCCGGACGACGGCGATGTCGAGTGCATCGGCGATGGGTGGTCGGGACGCGGTGCCGTGCGCAGCCAGTCCGAGCGAGTCCTCGGCATCCAGCGTGAGCCCGTCAATCCACGGCAGCACCCCAAGCATCGGAACACCGCACGCAGCTTCGAGCTGGGCAGTGCCGTCGAGCAACAATGCCGGGTCGCCTCGCAGCTTGTTGATCACGAAGCCGCGCACGAGCGCACGGTAGTGGTCGGGAAGGAGACCGACCGTGCCGAAGAGTGCGGCGAACACGCCGCCGGGGTTGATGTCGCCGACGACGATGGCGGGGATGTCGGCCTCGTACGCGATGCGCAGGTTCACGATGTCGTTGGCGAGGAGGTTGATCTCGGCCGGGCTGCCGGCGCCTTCGCACAGCACGACGTCGAAGCGCGAGCGCAAGTCGGCAAGCGATTCCAGCACGAGCTCGAGGAGCTGCGGTTTGTAGGCGTGGTACTCCGCGGCCGACATCGTGGCGACGGCCTTGCCGAGGACGACGACCTGGCTCGTGCGCTCGCCGGTCGGTTTCAAGAGCACCGGGTTCATTGCAACCTCAGGGACGGTGCGGGCGGCGATGGCCTGCAGGCCCTGTGCCCGGCCGATCTCGTGGCCCGACGGTGTGATGAACGAGTTGTTCGCCATGTTCTGCGCCTTGAACGGCGCGACCCGTGCACCGGTGCGGGCCAGCGCTCGGGCGAGGCCGGCGACGAACGTGCTCTTGCCCGAGTCGCTGGTGGTGCCGCACACCATCAGGGCGCCGGAGGCCCCGGCCAACTCGTTCTTCACGGATGCACCGTACTGGCGAATGTCGTCGGGCGAGTCCGGGGCGGCTCCGACTCGCCGGTCCCAGCGGGGTGCGGTCATGATCAGCATCGCCTTGGCGGCTCATCGGGGTCTACGGAGGTGTTTCGGCGCGCAGGGTCGCCTGAAGGTTGACCCTGGGGCCGAACACGGCGTTCTTCGCAGCGCGCAAGCGGAGCCGCACCCCAGCGCTAGTTCGGCGTCGCGGCGGCAAGCACAGCGCGAGCTTCATGCAGCATCGACACCAGGGTCGAACGGACTGCTTCGGCCGAGGTGACCGGCGATGGGAAGGGCAGGCGCAGCGGCAGCGTGCCACGCGGGCTCTGGGCGTCGAGGTCGCAACCGAGCCGGTCGACACCGGTCATCACCGCGCTGGTGACGTCGGTGCGGCCGACGACGTGGTGGATCAGCGTGACGTGTGAGGCGGCGTGGTCGGCGTTCATGTGGGCGACGATGCCGTCGGCGAACGGCGCGATCGGATCGGGCTCGGCAACGGCGTAGTCGCCGATCTCGACCCAGCTCATCCGGCCGAAGCCGCCGACGTAGCGGATGGCCTGCACGTCGAGCTTCCACCAGCCGAAGTCGGGGAAGTCGACATAGACCCGGGCGCCGGGATGACGTTCGAGGAACGCGGCGCGCAGCTCGGCCGTGGGTGTCTGTGCCATCAGGTCGCCGACGAGCGATACGCGGCCGACCGCAAGCGGGTCGACGCCACTCGGTGCCTGTTCGGTGACGAGGACGCTGGCCCGTGGGTCGTTCTGGGCGTTGCGGGTGTGCTCGGCCATGGTCGACACCAGCACCCAGGGCGACCCATCGGTGTCGACGAGGAACGTCACGAGCGAGCCGAACGGATACCCCGCAGGATCGCGGGCGATCGTCGACAGCAGGGCGCTGCCGGCGCCGTGCACGAGCGTGCGAACGCGCTCGGCATGGCTCGGGCGGGCGACACCGGGCTGCAGGTCCATGCCGCCGTCGCGGTGTGGGTCGAAGGCCGCGGGCGTGGGTGTGGGCGTGGGCGTGGGCATGGGCGTGGCCGTCGTCGGGGACGGGGATGAAGTGGCGGCGGTGTCGGTCATGATCGTTCAGCTCTCTGGGTACGGTGGAGATGGCCGGCGGGTCGACGGCGCCTGGGAAGGCAAGAGCGCGCCACGTTACGGCCGCAGTGCAGCACCCATGACGCAGTCGGCATAGCGCGAGCGAAGCGCAAGCATCAGAACGCGGAGCGGGGGCCGCTGCACCTGCAGACTGGACGGCTCCAGGCTGCAGGCGCATTGTTTGGCCCACCCAAGCCCCGTACTCAGCGGCAGAACCGCTCAGATGCGGATGCCGATCTCCCAGGGGAGGAAGCGACCGGCACGAGAACAGCATGACGCATCGAGGCTCGCGAAACCCCCTTCACAACGTCGCGACTTTGACGCGATCCTGTGCGTGGCCCGTCGATCCTGTGCGCGCTGACCTTTTGATGGGCAAAGGATCGCCGGTCCGTGCATCCGCGAGAGAATCGAATCCATGGCCACCAAAGTCCTTTTCGTCGAAGATGACGACCAGATCCGCTTCGCCCTGCGGCTGCATCTGGAGGACGAGGGCTACGAGGTCATCGAGGCGCCCACCGGCGAGGCGGCCATCGAGCTGTACGCCGCTGACCCGCCGGACCTGGCCATCGTCGACCTGCTCCTTCCGGGCATCCACGGCTTCGCCGTCATCCGCCACCTCCGCGAGCACAGCCGCATGCCGATCGTCGTCCTGACGGCCCAGAGCGACACCCACGACGTCGTCGCCGGGCTCGAGGCGGGTGCCGACGACTACCTCGTCAAGCCGATCGCGGCCAAGGAGCTCGCCGCCCGCCTGCGGGCCCATCTGCGCCGCCAGCAATCGTCGGTGCCGACCCCGGAGACCCGCACTGATGCCGTTGCCGTTGTGCCGGCGCTCGTCGTCGGTCCGCTCGAGCTGCGTCCGACCGCAGGTGAGGCCTACTGGCACGGTGTGCTGCTCGCGCTGACGAGGACCGAGTTCAAGATCCTCTGCGAGCTGGCTGCGCAGCCGGGTGAGCTGCTCAGCCGTGAGGAGCTCCTCGAGCGGGTCTGGGGCTACGACTACCTCGGCGACGGCCGCCTGGTCGACACCCAGATCTACCGCCTGCGCACCAAACTCGAGGAGAACCCGTCCGATCCGCGGCGACTCATGACGGTGCGCGGCCTCGGGTACAAGCTCGTGCCGTGACCCGAACCCTCCGCCGCATGCTGCGCCGAAGCGGCCGCCGCAACCTCGGCCTGCGGGCCCGGTCTGCGGTCGCGTTCGCGTTGCTCGGACTCACCCTCTCGCTCGTGCTCAGCGCGGTGACCTACCAGCGGGCCCGCAGCTACCTCCTCGACCAGCGCGAGTCCGTGGCCATCACCCAGGCGTCGCTGAACGCCCGGATCGTGGCCAACCTGCTGCGGTCGAACAGCGACGACCCGCTCCGCGTCGTGGCCACCGGCTCGTCCCAGCCGCTCCTGCGGCGCAACGGCCGGTGGTTCGTCACTGCCGCGAACATCTCCGCGGAGGATCTGCCGGCGGCACTGCGGACCAATGCCGTCGCCGGTGTCCCGACCCGTCAGCGCTTCGAACTCGAAGGGCGGCCGTACATCGCCGTCGCCATCCCGCTGACCGCGTCGCGCACGAACCCCACGGTGTACGTCGAAGTGAGCGGGCTTTCCGAGCTGGAACGCACCCTGGCCACGCTTGGTGCCGCACTCGTGGCCGGCTCGGTGATCGCCACGGCACTCGGGGCCATCCTCGGCCTCTACGCAAGCCGTCGCGTCATGCGTCCGCTCAGCTCGATCGCCATGACGTCGGAGCGGATCGCGGAGGGTGAGCTGACCGCCCGGCTCGACGACACGAGCGACCGCGACCTGACGCGTCTCGTGGGTTCCTTCAACCGCATGGCCGCGTCGCTCGAGCAGCGGATCCAGCGCGAGCATCGCTTCACCTCGCATGTGAGCCACGAACTGCGGTCGCCGCTCACGTCGCTGCGTGCCGCCGTCGATCTCGTCAACAGTCGCCTGGAAGACCTACCCGAGCGGGCCCGGCTCGGCGTCGGCCTGATCGAGACACAGGTGAAGCGCTTCGAACGGATGGTGCTCGATCTGCTCGAAGTGGCCAAGATCGAAGCCGGCGTCGCCTCGACCGATCTCGTCCCGCTCCGGGTCGAG
>JAYTFI010000409.1:0-6483 GCA_043734485.1 Acidimicrobiales bacterium
CGTGGTGGGCGAGGGGGGACTTGAACCCCCACGGGATTTCTCCCACTGGCACCTGAAGCCAGCGCGTCTGCCATTTCGCCACTCGCCCGAGTGAGCCCGCCAAAGATAGCGGATCGGCCAAGTGCGGAATCCACGAATTGGTTGCAACCCTACGGGAACGACCGGCCATCAGGCCTCTGCTCTCTACACTCGACCACAGCATGGGACTGCAGGGCATCGAGAAGCGCCTCGAACGGCTGGTCGAAGGGGCCTTCGCTCGCGCCTTTCGAACCGAGCTGCGACCGATCGAGCTCGGCCGTCGGGTGATCCGTGAGATCGACGCTCACCTCACGCTCGGCGTGAAGGGTGAACGGGTTGCACCGAACCACATCCGAGTTCTGCTGAACGCGGCCGACTACGAGCGGTTCCGCGCCTTCGCCGAAGCACTTGCCGCGGAGTTGGCCGATGCAGTCGACGAGCACGTCGCCACGGAGCGCTACGTCATGAAGGGCCCTTCGCTGGTTGAGCTGATCGTCGATGCCAAACAGCATGCCGGTCAGTTCGACGTGAAGACTGCTGTCGCAGTGGCACCGCGGGTGCCGGGGCCGGCTGCCTGGCTGCAGCTGGCCGACGGCAAGACCGTGGCCGTTCCTGAGGACGACCCGGTGACGATAGGGCGCATGCCCGATTGCGACGTCGTGATCAACGACACGAACGTGTCGCGCATCCACGCCGAGGTCCGCATCCTGGACGGACGCGCCACCATCCTCGATCTCAAGTCGTTGAACGGCACACGACTGAACGGCCGCGGCGTGCCACCCGATGCGTTCGGACTGCCACTCACGGACGGCGACGAGGTGCAGATCGGCAACGCGACGCTGCGCTTCTCCGCCAGCCGGCGGCGGCGCTGAGGGGCTGAGGATTCGGCCATGCCTTCATCGGTCCTCGCCGTCCTCAAGATCGCCTTCCTCGCGCTGCTCTACCTGTTCATTGCCCGCGTCGTTCGGGCCGTGTGGGTCGAGATCTATGCCGAGCGGCGGTCACTCGCCGAGGACGTGCCGACGGGCGCATCACCCGCGGTGGCACCGACCGCTCCCGTTGTCCAGACGATTCCAGCGAAGACGAAGCGTGACCGAAAGGCCGCTGACAAGGTCGCAAGCGTCAGTTCGCTCAAGGTCGTCGAACCACCGGAACGGCGCGGCATCTCGTATCCGGTTTCCGATGAGATGACCGTCGGCCGGGCCGAGGGCTGCGCGGTGAGCCTCGACGATACGTTCGCGTCGCAGCTCCACGCCCGGATCTTCCGGCGAGAGAACGAGTACTACGTGGAGGATCTTGGGTCCACCAACGGGACGTTCCTCAACCGCAAACGGGTTCACGGACCAGTCCCGATCCGCAAGAACGATCGTCTGCAGGTCGGTAACACGGTCATGGAGCTCCAGCGGTGAGTACCGCACCCGGCTCGACCGTCATCGAACGCCGGCACAGCATCCGAGCCCGCGCCTCGGGCATGGTGGCTGCGTCGTGATCCGTCTCCGCTCGGGTTGGGCGACCGATCCGGGGCGGGTCCGGTCCTCCAACCAGGACCGCGTGCTTGTGATCGACGGGCGCGTCTTCGCTGTCGCCGACGGCATGGGCGGGCACCGGGGCGGAGAGGTCGCGGCGCAGATCGTCGTCGACCAGCTCCGTCACCTCGCGCCCGGTGCCGACACGGTCGTTTCCGGAGGCGGCGTGGGGGCGGGCACGGACCATGACGACGACGATCCCGACACCGCCGTTCTCGAGATGCCGCTATTCGCGGAGCGTGGCCCAGCGCCGGAACCGGCCATCGACCCAGCTCCGCTCACCGACGCCGGACCCACCAACCTGAGCCCGCTCATCACCGACGACACCCCCCCGCTCACCACCGAGCGCCTCGTCGACATCGTCCAGCGAGCGAATCTCGTCGTGCTCACCCGAGCCAGCCGCGACCGGGATCTGCACGGTATGGGCACCACGCTCACGGCGATTGCGCTGGTGGCCTCACCAGGCGTCGACGGCCGCGGCGAGACGCTCCTTGCCGTCGTGAACGTCGGCGACTCCCGCACCTACTGGATGCGGCAAGGCCGGCTCGAACAGCTCACCGAGGACCACAGCATCGTGGCCGAGCTGATCCGCGATGGCCGCCTCACCCCCGACGAGGCCCGCAACCACCGCCAGCGCTCCGTTCTGACGCGCGCACTCGGGGTCGAGCCCGATGTCGACGTCGACGTGATCGAGGTCATCCCGGTTGCCGGCCAACGCTTCCTCGCATGCAGCGACGGGCTCTACGGCGAAGTACCCGACGAGATCATCGGTGCCATCCTCCGCCGACTGGCCGACCCTGACGAGGCCGCCCGCGAACTGGTGCGCACTGCCATCGAACGTGGCGGCCGCGACAACGTCAGCGTCGTGGTGGTCGACGTCCTCGACGATGACGATCTCGCGGCACGGGCATCGGCAGCCGTTGCCGGTGACCAGCGTCGCGGTCGTAGGGGAGAGCGCACCGAGACGGCTGCAACCGAAACACCCGCCAACGACGCAACTCCCCGCGCTGCGGCGGCCGCACCCCGGAAGGTCCGCCGCCGAGATCGGCCCCGGACGCCATGGCCCGTGAACCTTCGCGTGCTGTTGTTCCTCGCGCTCCTCGGCGGCCTCGCGGCGATCGTCGTGTGGGTCTGGAAGAACGCGCCCGACGTCGTGAGCCCGAGTGATACGACCGTGGCGGAAACGGTCGTGCCAACGCCGTCGACGTCGCTGCTCCCGACCGCTACCGGCGCCTCCGCAGTCCCAACCCTCCTCACACCACCGACCACGGCCACCGTCCCGACGACACGGAATCGGACACCGTCGACCACCCGCATCCTGTCGCTGCCCTCCACGACAGCGTTGCTCGACCTGCAGCCCACCAGCGCGGCGAGGTCGGTCGCGAGCGGAGCCCCCACGATCGCGCCTGCACCCTCGACGACGCTCGATCCGTTCGGACCCGCGTCGGTCTCGACGAAGGCGCGCTGACATGTCGATACGGGCCCGTCGAACTCCTACGTCCAGGGGCGGGCGTTGAGAGCCACCCTCGGCACAGTCCCCCGTCGTCGCACCGAACTGGGCTTGCTGATCCTGGCCTTGGCCATCACCGGCTGCGCGTACGCGCTCGTCAGCCTCGGCCGCACCGCCGTCCTACCGACGAACCTGCGGCCCTTCCTGCTCGTCATTGCCGGGCTGTTGGCAGCCGCCCACATCGCCACCCGCCGCCTGGCCCGATTCGCCGATGCCAGCCTGCTCTCTCTCGCAGGTGTGCTCAACGGGATCGGCTACGTGTTCATCGTGCGGCTCAAGCCCGACCTGGCAAACAAGCAGGCGGCATGGACGGCGATCGGCATCGGCGCATACGTCGGCACGCTCATGCTCGTCCGCCAAGCCCGCCGCCTCGAGTACTCCCGTTACACCTTCGCGCTCGTCGGCGGCGTCCTGCTGCTGATGCCGATGATCCCCGGGGTCGGCTACGAGCGCAACGGTTCGCGCATCTGGGTTCACGTCGGGCCGATCACCTTCCAACCCGGCGAGGTGGCCAAGCTCACCCTTGCCGTCTTCTTCGCGTCGTACCTCGTCGAGAAGCGCGAACTGCTCGCCGTCGCCGGCCGACGTGTCGGCGGCATCACCATTCCGGAGATCCGCCATCTCGGACCGATCGTCGTTGCGTGGCTCGGCTCGATCGCGATCATGGTTGCCGAGAAGGACCTCGGTTCATCGCTGCTCTTCTTCGCCCTCTTCGTCACCATGCTGTGGGTAGCGACGGGCCGAACGTTCTACATCTCGCTCGGCGGGCTGATGTTCTTCGGCGGGGCCACGGCGTCATACCACCTCTTCGAACACGTGAAGACCCGGGTGTCAACATGGATCAACCCCTGGCCGGTGGCCAACGGCAAGGGCTTCCAGCTCATCCAGAGTCTCTACGCATTCGGCTCCGGTGGCATATCAGGAACAGGACTTGCTCTTGGTAGCCCGACGCGCATCCCAGCCGCCTACAACGACTTCATCTTCGCCGCCATCGGCGAAGAGCTGGGCCTGTTCGGCACGACCGCCGTCCTCGCCCTGTTCCTGCTCATGGTCGGTACCGGGCTTCGTATCGCGCTCCGGGCCGATGTTGCATTCGACAAGCTGCTCGCCACCGGCCTCACCGCAATCATAGGTGTACAGACCTTTATCATCGTGGGCGGGGTCACCCGCCTGGTACCGCTCACCGGGGTGACGCTGCCGTTCGTCTCGTACGGCGGCTCATCGCTCGTCGTGAACTACGTGCTCATCGCATTGCTCGTGCGCATCTCGCACGACACCAACGTGCGGGCCGGCGTCACCGCACCGCCCAGCCTCCTACAGCGACGTAAGATCCGCCGGGCCGATCGCGCACTGGCCGAAGTAGGCGGCGAGTGGACGCGCATGGACCTCAGCAAGACAACCTCGCGCAAGGCGAGCCGACGGGCCCGGAGGCGACAGCAGCAGAGGCGTGGGGGTGACGGATGAACCGCCAGATCCGACGACTCGGTCTCGTGCTCCTCGTGCTGTTCCTGGCGATGTTCTTCCAGTTGAACTACCTCCAGGTGATCCGCGCCGACCAGCTGGCCAACCATCCGGGGAACTCCCGCAACGCCGTCCGTGACTTCGGTCAGCCACGCGGTTCGATCGTCACTGCCGACGGCACCGTGATCGCCGAGTCGTACCCGAACCCCAACAGCAAGAGCAGCTACGACTACCTCCGCCGCTACCCGGCCGGCTCGCTCTACGGGCAGCTCACCGGCTACTTCTCCTTCACCTACGGCAGCACCGCGCTCGAGCGGGAGTACAACGGTGTCCTGGCCGGACACCGCACCGCGCTCACGGTGAAACGGCTCAAGGACCTGCTCGGTTCGAAGGTCGTCACAGCCGACGTCACGCTGACCATCCAGGATCAGCTACAGCGCGTGGCCGCGAAGGCACTTAAGCGGCGCAAGGGTTCCATCGTCGCCCTCGACCCCCGCACGGGGGCGATCCTGGCCATGGTCTCATACCCGAGCTACGACCCGAACCCGCTCGCTTCGACTGACTTCGGCGCGACGCAGCAGGCCTTCAAAGCCCTCACCGCAGATGAGGGCCGGCCGCTGCTGGCCCGGGCCTACCGCGAGCGCTATCCACCGGGCTCGACGTTCAAGGTCGTCACTGCGTCGACCGGTCTGCAGACGAACGTGGTCGGCCTCACTACCCCGGTCTATCCGGTGCTGCGGTCGCTGCCGCTGCCCTACACGACCCGCCCGCTGCGCAACTTCGGCGGCGGCGCCTGCGGAGGCGATCTCGTGAACGTGTTCCTCGTGTCGTGCAACACCAGCTTCGCCCAGCTCGGCCTCGACCTCGGCCCGCAGAAGCTGCACGACGGGGCCGAGGCATTCGGCTTCAACAAGACCCCTCCGCTCGACGTGTCGCCGGGCGCGGCCAAGTCGTTCTTCCCGAGCGTGGACTTCTTCGTCCGCAACGATCCGCAACTCGCGCAGGGCGCCATCGGTCAGGGCAACGTGTCCGCCACACCGCTGCAGATGGCGCTCGTGGCTGCTGCGATCGCCAACCACGGAGTCGTGAAGGCGCCACACCTGATGGCTGAGGTGCGCGACTCGCAGGGCAACGTGATCCAGACCGAGACGGACAACGACTGGGTGTCGCCGGTGAGCGCTGAGGTTGCCGACGAGCTGCGGGGAATGATGGTCGGGGTGGTGAAGGGCGGCACCGGCACACGGGCCGCGATCCCGGGTGTGCAGGTCGCGGCGAAGACCGGCACGGCGCAGACCGGCCTGAAGACCGCGCACGCATGGACCGTCGCGTTCGCCCCGGCCGACGCACCCACCGTGGCCGTCGCGGTGATCATAGAGAACCAGCCCGAAGTGAGCACTGCGACCGGCGGCCGCGTCGCCGCCCCCGTGGCCAAGGCGATCCTGCAGGCCGCGCTCGCCCTGCAGGACGGGAGATGAGCCGACCCCATCGACCCGCGCCGATCCGCACGATCGCGGCCGGTAGCGTGGAGGGGCCATGACTTCCCCGTTGACTGCGACGTCCGTGATCAACGGGCGCTACCGACTCGAGCAGTGGATCCGGCGGACCACGCTCAGCGACGACTACGAGGCGCACGACATCCTCCTCGACCGTGCCGTCGTCTTCAAGGCGCTACTACCTGACCTGGCCGCAGACCGCAGCTTCATCGAGCGGTTCCGGGCGCAGGCGCAGGCCACCGCCAACCTCACCCACCCGGCGTTGGCATCGGTGTTCGACTGGGGCCGTGACGCAGCGGGGATCGAGGGCCGCGACGGCCCCACCTACTACCTGATCGCCGAACAGATGACGGGCCGGACCCTGACCGACTACGTCAGCTCGAACGGCCCTATGCCCCTCGAGCGGGCAGTCCATGTGCTCGTCGGCATCAGCTCTGCGCTCGCCTACGCACACCGCAACGGGGTCATCCACGGC